>JAGGSY010000130.1 GCA_021158845.1 Caldisericia bacterium | reverse complement strand
ATACATCCATCTTAAATACTTTGAATTTCTCTTTATCAACCTTTACAATGGAGAGATTCTTCCTTATAACATTTATCGCATCAAGCCTCTTCTCAACAAAAACGACAAACTTAGCTCCCATAGAGATAGCTTCAATTCCCACTGCACCACTTCCAGCAAAGAGATCCCAGAAAATTTTATCTTCAATAGCACCCCTCAATGAGTTAAAGAGAGATTCTCTAACTCTGTCAAGACTTATTCTCGTTCTCTTATCCTTCACTTCAATCAATCTAATACCAGAGAATTCTCCAGATGTTATTCTCATGAGATATCAAGATACTTAAGCGGTTTAAATCTAAAGATAAGTTCCTTCAGTAGGAGAGGGTAGTCTGAAATCTTCTCTTTCTTTAAAAACTCCTCTGCATCCTTCTTTGCCATCTCAAGAATTCTTATATCCTCCTCCCTCAAAAGATTTGCAACTTTGAACTCAGATACTCCATGCTGTCTCTCTCCACCAAGTTCACCTGTTCCTCTAAATTTTAAGTCCCATTCTGACACCTTAAGCCCTGAATTTGTCCTTTCAAGTATTCTCAATCTCCTTAGGGTATCTTCATCATATTTGGATGTGATAAGAAGACAATATGACTCCTTCTCTCCTCTTCCAACCCTTCCCCTCAACTGGTGGAGCTGGAGAAGTCCAAATCTGTTTGCATCTTCAATGAGTATAACTGTGGCTTCAGGGACATCTATCCCAACCTCTATTATACTTGTGGAAACGAGTATCTGTGTATCACCGGTTCTAAAGTCCTTTATTATTCTCTCCTTTTCCTCACTCTTCATCTTCCCATGAAGAAGAGAGATCTTAAATCCTTTAAAAATCTCTTTAAATTCCTCATACTTTTTCTTTGCAGAGGCAACATCTATTTTTTCACTTTCCTCTATAAATGGACAAACAATATATACCTTTTCACCTTTGATAAGCCTCTTTCTTACAAATTCGTAAGCTTTTTCTCTCATATTTCCAGGAAAGACATAGGTCTTTACAGGTTTTCTACCTGGAGGAAGTTCTCCTATAAAGGAGATATCTAAATCACCATAGAGGGAGAGGGCAAGGGTTCTTGGGATAGGTGTAGCTGAAAGAACAAGGATGTGTGGAAACTCTCCCTTTTTGACAAGTTCTGCTCTCTGAAGAACTCCAAATCTATGCTGCTCATCCACAGAAACAAAGGCTAAATTTTTAAATACCACATCCTCCTCTAAGAGGGCATGCGTTCCAACAACTACCTGAATATCTCCCTTTGAGATCTCTTCCTTTATCCTTTTCTTGTTCTTTGTGCTTCTTGTAAGTACCTCAACTCTTATGTTGAATGGGGAAAGGAATCTCTTTATAACCTCTCCAGTTTGATTTGCAAGTATCTCTGTGGGAGACATAATAGCTCCCTGATATCCATTCATTGCTGTAAGATACAGAAAGTATGCAACAACAACAGTCTTTCCACTTCCAACCTCACCATGTAGAAGTCTGTTCATCACCTTCCCGCTTCTAAGATCTTCCTCTATCTCTCCTATAACCTTCAATTGACCCTTTGTAAGAGAAAAGGGTAAAGAGGAGATAAACTTCTCTCTCAATTCCTTATCTATGGTATAAACTCTCCCTCTCTTTTCCTTTATCTTCCTCTTTCTTAAGAGAAGGAAGAGTTGAAATAAAAATAGTTCCTCGTAGATGAGTCTGTATTTAGAAAGTTTAAGAAGTGCTCCATTTTTCGGGAAATGGATATTTAAAAGAGAGGCTCTCAGACCGGGAAGTTTCCTCTTATTTAAAATAGTTTTTGGAAGAGGATCAAAAATGAGGGGAGATTCAATTTTAAAAGCTTCTTCTATGTATCTTGATATCATCTTTGATGAAAGTCCCTTTGTCTGAGGATAGATGGGAATTATTTTCTCATTACTACTATTCTTAACTCCCCTTATCTCCTCGAATTCTGGATTCTCTATCTGCCACTCACCGAAACTATACTTTACTTTGCCCATAAGGAGGTATCTCTTTCCTCTCTTAAAGAACTTTGCTAAGTAGGGTTGATTGAACCACACACCATTTATTGAACCAGTCCCATCAAAGAATCTCACCTTCAATATATCTATACCCTTTCTCCTTGAAATACTATGGGATACAGAAACAACTTCACCCTGTATCTGCACTGACTCACCATTTCTAACCCTCCCAATTGGGGTAAGTTTCCCAAAATCCATGTATCTACGAGGAAAAAAATAGATGAGATCATAAAGTGTGTATAAACCCAATTTTTCTAAGGCATCTCTCCTCCTATCTCCAACACCGGGAAGTTTCTCAAGACCCACATTCCTCAACTTGTAAATTTCATCAAGGATTATATTGATTATCTCCTTTATCGCCTTTTCCCTTCTTTCCTTGTCAGAACCCTCATATCCAGTCATTAACTCCTCAATTCTTTTTGTATTCAATCCTAAAGCTTCAAGAGATTTAAGTTCCTTTAAGATGAAATTGGAAAAACCTCCTATCACAGATTTATTGTCAAAACCTCTCTTTTTCTCAAGAAGTATTGAATCTATTATCCTCTCTACCTCCATTTCACCCTCATATACACATTCCCTGGAAAACTCTTTACAACTCCCTTCTCCTCAAGGGAGATAAGTATTGGTAAAAGGGATGGGTCATCAAGGAAATGGTCTATATATGTGGGAGTATCAGGTATTCTATTTAGAAGAATCTTCTCCTCCTCAGTAAGATGCACTTCTTTGGATTCTTTCTCCTCAACACCAAGAAATTTAATTAAATCTGAGAAATCAACAAGAATTTGCGCACCATCTCTTATCAACATATGAACGCCACGAGATTTCTCAGAGTAAAATGGACCGGGAACGGCAAAAACTTCTCTTCCCTGCTCCAGTGCAAATGATACAGTTATAAGGGCGCCGCTCTTCTCTGGAGCTTCAACAACCACCACTGCCTTTGATAAGCCACTTATTATTCTGTTTCTCTCTGGAAATCTAAATTTCAAGGGAGGAGTATCTGGTGGATATTCAGATATAAGGGCACCGCTTTCTGTTATCCTTTCTGCCAGACCTCTATTAAGGGAAGGGTAAATATGATTTATGCCACTGCCAAGTACAGCATAGGTAAAACCTGATCCCTTCAATGCTCCCCTGTGTGCTGCTGAATCAATTCCATAGGCAAGACCACTTATAACTGTAATTTTATGATTGGATAGGAACTCCCCAAGTTCCTCTGCTATTCTCTTTCCATACGAGGAGCATCTTCTTGTACCTACTATTGAAACACCTAAAAAATCTTTTTTAAATTTTCCCTTAACAAACAAACCAAGAGGCGGATCTGGAATTTTTTTAAGTATCTCTGGATACTCTTCGTCAAGAAATGTTATAAATTCTATCCCTTTTTCTTTGTAAAGGGATAGTTCTTCTCTCTCCTTTGTAAAATTGGTGTTAACTCCAAGTTCATCAATTTTATCGTTTATTATATACTCCCACTTCCTTCTCCTTGATATGGGAATCTTAAGTATCTTTAAGAAGACCTCTTTCTTACCAAATTTTTCTGTTAAACTCCTTAATTCTCTCATAAAATAGATTCCTCTCTGCCTCAAAAAGCATCTCCTCTAATAAGAGATAGGAGGCAAAGTTTTTCAAAATAATACCATTCTCCTCAAAAACAGAAACAACCGGGTAAAATCTCTCCCTCCAGTCAAGAAACCTAAAGGGATGATGCTCCATAACCCAGACTGTTTCTTTAAATTTATGAATGATTCTTGAAAGGTTCACAACAGATAATGGCAGTGTCTCCTCTGTTGGTCCATCAAAGAAGACAACATCTGGAGACATCTCAACAAGAAACTCTATCTGTTCTTCCTCTGGAAATCCCTGGACATCTGAGGAGTATAAAAATTTAATATTTTCCTTAATAAGGATTGAAACAACTCCCCCCATCTTTTTACTTATTCCATGCGTAAAGATTGGAGAAAATATAATCTCTGTATTCCCAAATTTAAACTCCCCAGCAGCATAATGTATGTTTGCTATACTGGAGATAGATTTAAGAAGTTTCCTTGCCCTCCTTTTCTGATTATTGCTTATAAAATTTTCTGGATCCTTTATAAAGACTTCCTTCCCTCTATACAATGAAGGATCCATGCTAAAGTGGTCATTGTGATAGTGGGTGATAATGACTATATGGGCTCTTTTGCTTGCCTTTCTAATGTTTTCCTTTACATTAGATAATGCTCTTAATTCAAAGGGGGTTGGAGGAAGAGAATGGATGATGGACACAACAGATAGTCCTGGATCAATAAGGATACATACATCCTCTGTTTCAACGAATGTAGCCATACTTCTTACACCAAGCGTTTCTCCTCCCAGTGGAATTATCTTCATGTCCTCTTCCCGAAGAGTTCCCTTATATTTGCATCGTAAATTTTAACCTTTATCAATTTTCCAACATCTTTCTCACTTACATCATCAATGACAACCACCCTTCCATTCTTCTCCTTACCTATACCTTTTTTATCCTTTACATTCTCCACAAGAACCTCTACCTCTCTTCCAATAAAACTTCTATACCTTTTCAAAGTGATTCTATCCTGCACTTCAATCAAGAAATTAAGTCTATTCAACTTTTCTTCATGACTTACAGTATCTGGAATATTGTAATATAAGGTTTTTGGTCTCTTTGAATACATAAACATAAAAGCTCTATCAAACTCAATTTCTTTAACCAAATCTATGGTATCCATAAAGTCCCTTTCCTCCTCTCCTGGAAAACCAACCATTATATCAGTGGAGATCATAGCATTTGGAAAAACCTCTCTAACCTTTTCAACAAGCTCTCTAAATTTTTCCCTCGTATAACCCCTTCTCATAAGCTTGAGAACCTTATTTGAACCACTCTGAAGTGGAAGGTGGAACATAGAGAGAAGGTTTGGGATACTTTTCATTTCATCTATCCAGTTAAGTTTAAAATTCTTTGGATGAGAGGTTAAAAATCCAACTCTTAAAAAACCAACTTTTGAAACCCTTTTAATAACTTCTATAAAGCCATCCTCAAGTCCTAAATCCTTTCCATAGTCATTAACATTCTGGCCAATAAGGATTAACTCTTTTGTTCCTGAATTAAAGAGGAATTTAGCCTCTTTGATAACTCTCTCTAAGGGCTTACTCTCCTCCCTACCTCTTGCATAGGGAACAATGCAGTAGGAACAAAAATGATTACAACCGTATATTATTGGTAGATAGGCTGATACTCTCTTTATTTTCTCTCTCTTGACATGCTTTATTATAGAGGAAGCTATATCTTCAAGTTCTTCTTCCCTATCGTAAAGACCAACAAGGTATGGATTAAATCTTTTTTCTATATTCTCTTTATCCACCTGTGCAAGGCAACCTATGACATATACCTTTGCATCCTTTTTCTTTACCTTATTCACATAGCCAATAAAGGAGTATATTTTGTGTCTTACCTTCTCCCTAACATCGCATGTATTTATAAAAATAAAATCGGCTTCCTTTGGATTGTCTGTCTCGGATAGGGAGGAAAGGAGAAGTGAGCGGAGGTAGTCTGATGTGTAGACATTCATCTGACAGCCAAAGGTCTTAATGAAGAATTTACTCACTTCCCCTTTTCAAGTATTTGTCTATCAAAGCTTTGGCATCCTCCTTTGTCTTTATCTTTTCAAGAATTTGATGTGCCTTCAAATACATGAGCAAATCTCCAACAAATGGTGAGGGTGTCAATCCATACTCCCTTACTATCTCCTTTCCTGATATTACAAGAGACCTAAACCTATTCTTTACAAATAGACCTATAAAGTTCAGCACCTCTTTCTTTGGGAATTTTCTTGAAGATTTAAATGTGAAGTAGAGAAGGAGATATGCCTCTATGGTTTCTTTCTTGTATGTTCTAAAGAATGTTCCAATAAAATCAACAGCGAGGATATCCTGTCCCTCTTCATAGCTATTTTTTAGATACTTGTAGGCAAATATTACATTTTGAACCTTCGTACATATTCTTAGAGAGGCGGCAAATCTTCTTCTTATAAATAGTGCTGGTGTCTCTTCTCCAAATGTAAGTACTGCAAGTTTAAATGTTTGAAGATGGGTTATCTCCTTTCCAACAGGTTCATTCCAGAAATTTACAAAAACTTCTCTAACCTCTTCCTTCTTAAAGAGCTTCTCTGGTTTCTCCATGGATTCCTTCAGATTCTTCAAAGCCATATCCATAAAATCAAAATCCAGGTGAGGGAAGATCACATTTAGAACCTTTGTCTCGTATAGATCGTAAAGGATATCATTATCCATAAGGAGTATTCTGAAGAACTCATCCTGCATTCTCTCTGGCGTAACCTTCTCAAGTAGATCCTTATCCCTTAATAGAGTTTTAAGGGTTTTATCCTCAATCTTGAAACCCAAGGAGTGTTTGAATCTAAAAGCTCTCAAAATCCTTATAGGGTCTTTTTCATAAATATCATCTCTTACCTGCCTTATAATCTTTTTCTTTAAATCATTGAGACCCCCAAATAGATCAATAAAGAAGTCATCTTTATCTTTGAAGAGCTTCGTTAGATTGATAGCCATAGAGTTGATTGTAAAATCTCTACGTTCCAACTCCTCTTTCAGGTTATCCTCATTGACAAAGGAGACATCAATCCTTCTTCCTTCACTCAATATCATAACCCTTGCGTATATCTCTCTCTTTCTTAAATAGAAGACACTTCCATTTAAGAAGTGTGCAAGGGCTTTCACTATACTTGTTGGAGCATCAATAACTATATCAATATCGTTACTCTCCTTCCCAAGAAGGAGATCTCTTACAAAGCCACCTACAAGATAAACAGTAATATTGTTAAGCGAAAAAAATAGATTCAAGGACTTTAATAATTTGTCCTCTTTAATCCTTTCTTTAATCTCTTTAAGTCTCTTTTCCATCGTTTACCCCCTCTTCAAGGTTTTTATTAAATCTCTCTATCTTCAAAGTTTTACCACTTTTCTCATCAACTTCAATAATAACAGAATTTAACCTCAAATCTCCAGTTGCCTGTCTAAATCTTGTAGGTAATCTTTTAATTATTTTCTCCATAGCATCTTCCTTTCTCACACCCAGAATAGAATCAAAGCTACCAGTCATTCCAACATCTGTAATGTATGCAGTCCCTTTCAATGATACCACTTCATCAGCAGTTTGTATATGGGTGTGTGTACCAAAAACTGCACTCACTCTTCCATCAAGATAGAAAAACATAGCTTTCTTTTCACTGGTAGCCTCTGCATGAAAATCAACAATTTTTATTTTAACATTTTTTATTTTATCAAGAATCTCATCAGCTTTCCTAAACGGGCAGTCTATTGGATCCATAAATATCCTACCCTGAAGATTTATTACACCAACATCAACCCCATTAACCTTTACCAGAGTGTATCCATCACCGGGAGTGCCTGGTGGATAATTTGCTGGTCTTAAAACTTTTCCTTTAAAATCCTCAAAGACCTCCCTGTACTCCTTGTTATCCCATATATGGTTTCCACCTGTACCCACATCAACACCACTTTTTACAATCTCATTAAATGTCTTTACTGTAATACCAAATCCACCTGCAAGATTCTCCACATTGGCAATTACAAGGTCAATTCTTTCTCTATCAATTATCTCTGGAAGAAGAGTTCTTATAACCCTCCTCCCCCCTCTTCCAACAATATCTCCTATAAACATCACTCTCACTTTGCATAACCTACAGCTTTACTCTCTCTTACCACTAAAACTTTTATCTGCCCAGGATACATGACCTCATTCTCTATCTTTTTTGCAATATCATAGGCAAGTTTAGGAAGAAGCATGTCATCTATACTATCTGGCTTAACAAATACCCTGACTTCCCTTCCTGCCTGAAGTGCATATGCTTTCTCAACACCCGGAAAGGAGGATGCAATCTTCTCAAGTTCCTGAATTCTCTTTATGTACTGTTCAATTGTTTCATTCCTTACCCCTGGTCTTGAAGCAGAAATTGCATCGGCAGCCTGTATTATAAAATCAAGGGGTGTCTCTGGCTGAATCTCATTGTGGTGAGCCTGAACAGCATGAATAACCTTTTCTATCTCTCCAAACTTTCTTAAAATCTCTCCTCCAATTATTGCATGAGGACCCTCCATCTCTTTGTCCAAAGCCTTTCCAATATCGTGTAGAAGACCTGCTCTCTTTGCAGTTTTTATATCCATTCCCAACTCTGCTGCCATTGTTCCCGCGAGGAAGGCAACTTCAAGAGAGTGTTTAAGGACATTCTGACCATAACTGGTTCTAAATTTTAGTTTCCCAAGGAGTTTTTTTAGTTCTACGGGGAGATCCCCTATACCTACCTCAAGGATTGCTTTATTCCCCTCTTCCAGGATTATCTCCTCCATTTCCTCTTTTGCCTTTTCATAAACTTCCTCAATTCTTGATGGGTGTATTCTTCCATCGAGAATGAGTTTTTCAAGGGTGAGTTTTGCAATCTCTCTTCTTATGGGATCATATGAGGAGATAACCACTGCTTCTGGAGTATCATCAATTATAAGTTCGGTCTCAGTGAGGGACTCAAAGGTTCTTATGTTTCTCCCCTCTCTTCCAATTATTCTGCCCTTAATATCATCGTTTGGAAGAGGAACAACAGTTATGGTTGATTCACCGACAAAATCCACAGCAGTTCTCTGAATTGCAGTGGCAAGTATCTCCTGGGCTTTCTCTTTCTGTCTCTCCTTAAGTTCCTCTTCATAGAGTCTTATCTTCTTACTAATATCTATCTTTAACTCCTCCTCCAATTTTCTAAAGAGCTCTTCCCTTGCCTCCTCTTCTGTAAGCTGTGCAACTCTTAAGAGTTCTCTTTTGTGTCTCTCGTATTGATTTTTTAAAGCTTCCTTAATCTTTCTAATCTCCTCCTCTTTCTGTGATACGCTCCTCTCTCTCCTCTCCACTGCCTCAAGTTTCCTTTCAAGCATCTCTTCCCTCTGAAAGAGCCTCGTTTCTATTTTCTGTATCTCCTGTCTCCTTCTCTTAAGCTCCCTTTCAGCATCACCTCTAATCCTTATGGCATCTTCCCTTGCCTTGGAAAGCATCTCTTTAGCTCTAATCTCTGCCTGTTTTAAAGCCTCTTCTTTTATCTTCTTTGCCTCTTTTTCAGCAGATTGAATTTTACTCTCCGCTATGTACCTTCTTATATAGAATCCTACTATTCCTCCAAGAAAAAATGTGGCAATTATAAGTAACTCATATAAAAATATTGAAATCTTCATCTTCTTTCCTCCTTTTTCCTTTTAGCCTCAACTATTGTGGAATGGGTAAATCCCCTTGAAATAAGCAAAGAGTATATGTCTTTTGAATCGCTTTTTCTCTTCATCAAACTTAAAGCATTCTCAACATCCTTCTCTCTATCAAAATAATTCTTTATTCCCTTCTTAATAAAATCCATTGGGAGAGACTTATTTCTCAATTTATAAACTATCTTCTTCTCCCCCCACTCTTTGCTCTGCATATATTCTATCTCTCTCCTTAAGAGAGACTCATCGTCTATTATTTTCTCTTTTATAAGGTATTCAACTACCTCATCTATATCTCTATCCTTAAACCCTTTTCTCTTTAATTTCATTTTTAACTCAAAAGAAAAATAGTCTTTTCTTCCCAGCAGTCTCAGGGAATAGGAGAGAACTTCATCATTCACTATTTTACTCTTTCTTCTCTTCCGCTTCCTTCGGCTTTGGGAAAGCTATGTTTCTTATCTCTTCCTCTATCTTTTTTAATAGTTCTCTATCCTTATCAAGGAACTCAATCACCTTTTTCCTTCCCTGTCCAATCTTTTTTCCCTTGTAGGAGTACCATGAACCAGATTTATCTATGATTTTTAAATCCACTGCAGCATCAAATACACAGCCAACTTTTGATACACCCTTTCCATATATTATGTCAAAGAAGGCAGTCCTATATGGAGGTGCAACTTTATTTTTCACAATCTTTGCCTTAACTGTATTTCCTATAACCTGGTCACCTTCCTTTATAGAATCAGCTCTTCTTATCTCAATTCTTACAGTGGAGAAGAATTTTAAAGCTCTGCCTCCGGGGGTAACTTCAGGATTTCCAAATACAACTCCCACCTTCTCTCTAACCTGATTTATAAATAAAGCAACTGTCTTTGATTTGGATATGGCAGTATTCAACCTTCTTAAAACCTGAGACATGAGTCTTGCCTGAAGAGCCATAAACTGATCTCCAATCCTACCTTCAAGCTCAGCCTTTGGAACGAGAGCAGCAACTGAATCTATTACAAATAAATCCACTGCACCACTTCTTGCCAGTGTCTCTGCGATCTCAAGAGCCTGTTCGGCAGAATCTGGTTGAGATATATACAACTTTGAGAGATCAACACCAATGGCTTCGGCATAGGTAGGGTCAAGGGCATGCTCTGCATCTATGTAAACTGTGTTTCCCCCTCTTCTCTGTGCCTCCGCAACTGCCTCAAGTGCAACAGTGGATTTACCACTCCCTTCCTGACCGAAGATCTCTATTATCCTTCCCTTAGGATAACCTCCAACTCCAAGGGCGACATCCAGAGTTAATATTCCTGTAGGGATCACTTCTGTATCAAGTAGAGCTCTCTTATCTCCTAACTTCATGAGGGAGCCCTTTCCAAATCTCTTTTCTATTTCATTTATTGCTATATTCAATACTCTATCTTTCTCGTTAGCCACGATCCATTTCACCTCCTGAACAATTTTTATAAATTTTATCAAAATGGAGGCTAAATTTCAAATTTTAAAAAATGCAACGCTGGGTGCCAGGCACTATTTGTTGCAAAATGGAGTAAATATTGGTGTGAAGGAAATGGTATACTTAAGATGTGGAAAATAGATTCTTTAAAGAGATGAAGAAGCAACGGAGATTGCAAAAAAAATTATAGATTTTGTGGATGAGAGGATGAGATGAAAATTGATGAAATTTTAGAGAGAAAAAGGGAAAGATACAAGAAACTGAATAGAAACTTAAACAGAATCGTTAAAGACTTAATAAATCTTGGCGCAGAGAAAATATATCTGTTTGGTTCCCTTGCAAGAGGGAACATCAATGAATTTAGTGATATTGATTTATTTGTTGTTATCTTTAAATGCGAAGAATCTTAAATATTTCCTCATCTGATAGAGG
>JAGGSY010000129.1 GCA_021158845.1 Caldisericia bacterium | reverse complement strand
GTTTTTTACCATTCCTTTAAGACCTCTTTTATCTTTTCAAAGGCAAAGAGAAGCTCATCTCTTCCAACTTCTCCCATGTGTCCCATTCTGAATCCCTTTCCTTTTAAATCTCCAATACAGGAGGCAACAACAACTCCTTTGTCTTTAAGTCTCTTTCTGAAAGTTTCGTCTTCTACTCCTTCTGGGTAGAGAAAGACTGAAAGGGTGGGAGCACGGGATTTTTCATCTCCAAAAACTTTAAATCCTAAATTTTCTATCTTCTTCCTTATAAATTCTCCATTCTCCACATGCCTTTTGAATCTATTTGAAATCCCTTCTGATAGTATCCTCTTTAGAGACATGTTAAGAGCAAAAACAAGATTAACAGCTGGGGTTGCAAAATAGTTTTTGGGATTATCCATTATCCTCTTCCATCTTAAGATATCCCCGTAGTAGAATCCAATTTTTTTAAGAGATTCTCTCTTCTTTAGCCCTCTCTCTGATACAGCAAAAATTGAAAGACCCGGTGGTGTGGATAGAGCTTTCTGGGAACCTGTAAGGATAAAATCAATTCCCCACTCATCCATTTCCTCAGGAACTCCACCTGTGGCGCACACTCCATCAAGTATTATGAGCGTATCAGGAGAGATTTCTTTTATAACCAGCGCATACTCTTCAACAGGAGATAATGTTCCTGTGGATGTATCAACATGTGTTATTGTAATGGCGGCATATTTGTTCGTTCTGATTTTTTCCTTGAGAGACTCTAAAGATACAACCTCTCCCCATTTACTCCTTAAAACATCCCGCTCTATCTCATGTTCGTCAAGAATCTCCACAAACCTTTCTCCAAAATAACCGTGAGAAATTACAAGAACTCTCTCATCTTTTCCAACGAGGTTTTTTATAGCAATCTCCATTCCGATCGTTCCTGAACCTGGAACGATAAATACACTCCCCTTTTCAGTGCCAAAGAGAGGTTTCAGGTTTTTGAGAACTTCAAGGGTAGTGGAGACAAACTCCTCACTTACATGAGATACCACATCCTTTGATAACTCCTTTAAAACCTCCTGGTTTATAGGAGTTGGACCGGGAATTAAAAGTAATTCTTTCATTTTAAATCCTCCTTTTCATTAATTCTTCAATTTTTTTCCTTCCAAAGAAGTGTGTCCTTTTGAGTGCATCCTTATCATCTCCTACACACACTCCAAAGATCAAGGTTTCTCCTTTTCTTTGTAATGAAATTCTTTCCTCCTCACTTATTATACAAAATCTAAACTTAAGACTTATATATTTTTGGAAGATCTTCCAATCTTCTTAAATCTTATCAAGGAGGTGAAAGAATGGCAGTAGTAAATGAAACTCACTCTATAAGAATTGTCTTTGGTGAGGAAGGTAATACAAGGAGTGAAACCCAGAATTACCTTAAACCAGAGGCAACAGATACCCAGTGCGAAGAGTTTG
Organism: Caldisericia bacterium; assembly: GCA_021158845.1. Taxonomy (NCBI): domain Bacteria; kingdom Pseudomonadati; phylum Caldisericota; class Caldisericia; species Caldisericia bacterium. The sequence goes on along the minus strand of JAGGSY010000129.1, from coordinate 786 downwards.
TAAACAATCTTTCAAATTTAATCTCTGACCCAGTTTACTCTTCCTTCAGGAACATAAGGAAGCAGTTTGGGTAAAGAGATTTAAATTTTAAAAAGGAGGTGAGATAACATGGCAGATACTTCAGTAAAGGAGTTGGTTATGGTTTTTGAGACTCAAACTCCGGGAAGATACTACACAATGAGATACAGAAATCCAAAGGATGGTATAACCACAGAGGAGATTCAGAACTTCATGCAGTGGGTAATTGACCAGAATATGTTCCTTACACCTTATGGTGAACTCACAGGAATTCATGATGGCGGAGTTGTGGAAAGAACATTTACCGACTTAATCCCAGATTAAGTTTAAGGGGGCAGAAGCCCCCTTTAAAGGAGGAGAATTATGGAAGCCATAACCTTTAAAGAACTACTTTCACTTATAGGAAATATGGGATTTCCAATAGTTGTTGCAAGTTATCTACTTATAAGAACAAATGGAAAGATGGATAGATTGAAAGATGCAATTCATGAACTTTCTGAAAGTATAAAGGTTTTAAAGGAGGAGTTAAGGAGGGGACATGTTTGAGTTTATAGTGGTTCATCACTCAGCAACAACCTCAAGGCTTGGAAGAGAGGATCATGATGGAGAGAGATTGTGGATTGCAATAAAGAGGTATCATAGAAACAGGTGGAAGAAGAGATTCCCATGGTATGTGATGGATTATCACTTTGGAATAGGACCAACAGGAAAGGTTTTTCCGGGACAACCTTTGTCTTTTCCTGCATGGCATACAGGAGATGACTGGTA
>JAGGSY010000128.1 GCA_021158845.1 Caldisericia bacterium | reverse complement strand
CTTTAAACCTTTCTTCTCTATATTTAATCCTCTCCTCCCTGTCTCTTTGAGATACATATGGAGAAGGTTTAACCCTTATTATTCTCTTCTCGCTGAATATAAATGGTTTTATAAGATTTTCTCTCTCCCCTTTTTCTTCAAAGAGGATGATAAAATCAGGGTTTATTATCTCAATCTTTGCCTCCTTTAGAATCTCTGCAACAGGTCCATCTACAAGCCCTGTGGTATCAACAAGAAGATGATCTACTCTATGTTTTTCAACTTCTCTAATGAGTTTTTCTGCACCAATAAGTATCTGTAGAAGATGCCCCTTTGGAGAGACAGAACCAACAAAGTAGAGTTTTTCAGGTTTTATCTCAGTTAGGGTTTCCACCTCTTTATTTGCTATACCAAATCCTACAGTGGTTGGAGGACCTATGCTTGATTGCCCAATATCAAGATCCAACATGCCAACTCTTTTTCCCTTTTTTATAAGAAAATTTAGAATGAAGAGAAGGAAGGTGGTTTTTCCAGAATCAGATGCTCCAATTACAAATAGTCTCCCCCCTTTTCTTTCAAAAACTTCACCTATCTCTATCCATTCCTCAGAAGGTTTTATCTCCATTATATTTGTGTAGATTTTGAATTTAATAACTCTCCCCCGGTTTTAGAACTATGCATCTTGAATTTGTCTCCTCTTCCACCCTTCTCTTAAACTCCTCTGGATCCTTCTCTATAACCGGAAATGTGTTGTAGTGCATAGGGATCACCACATCTGGATTTATAAGTTTAACTGCATATACTGCATCATCTATATCCATTGTGTAGTTTCCTCCAATGGGAAGGAGAGCCACATCTATTTTATTCCTCTCTCCTATAAGTTTCATATCCATGAATAGACCTGTATCTCCAGCATGGTATATTGTTCTATCCTTAAGCTTTATCACATATCCACACGGATTCCCTGTATAGATTATTTCACCATTCTTAATTACTGCTGAACCATGATGAGCAATGGTCATTATAAGTTTTCCAAACGGAAAGGTAAAACTTCCACCAATATGCATCGTGTGAACATTCTTTACTCCCTCTCTTTCTATATATGTCCCAAGTTCAAAGGGAGCAATAACTAAAGCACCACTCCTCTTTGCAATCTCTACTGTATCTCCAAGATGGTCTCCATGACCATGGGTAACAAGTATGAATTTTGGGTTAACCTCATCAGGTTTTACAGGAGAGTTAGGGTTTCCAGATAAAAATGGGTCAATAAGAATTTCTCCAGATTCACTTTTAATTAAAAATGCCGCATGTCCAAGATATGTAATTATGCTCCTCATTCCTATCACCTCCAGATTAATTATACAATTT
>JAGGSY010000127.1 GCA_021158845.1 Caldisericia bacterium | reverse complement strand
ATATCAGAATCTCCTAAATTGTTTACAATCACAATGCATAAATGACCATATTTCTATCTCCTTGTTAGTTAAAATGTTCAAGTTAATCCTAAATTAATTATTATAGAGTACATTAGAGTTATTAGCAAATCAGAAGATAGTCACTACTAATAAAGTACATTATTGTACATTATGATTTTGTTGTCTATTAACGTTCTATCTTAGACTTTAATACATTTTAACGTGCATTAGTAATTAAACACATGATGAACACCTTCTTTAAGTCATGTATGACAAAAAATTTCACTTTCATTAACGAATTTAGTCAGTAAACTATAAATATTTACAAATTAAGTTAAATGTGAGGTGATTTTATGCAATATGAATTTGAATTGGGTAAAGCAGCGAATACTATTGTGAACGAATTATGTCGAGTGAAAAAAGGTGAAACTGTGCTTATCACAACCGATTCAATAATGGATTTAAGACCCCCTTTAGAAACTGCTAAAGCCGCTGAAGCCGCAGGTGCAAAAGTAATGTTGGCAGTACACTCAACCCCTAGCGGATATGGTAAAGTTGTTGATCCTCAAATTCCAGAATCTTTAAAAGCAGCAATACCAGCTGCAGATGTATGGATTGAATTTAACAACCAATGGCTTCTTTACTCAACTCCTTGGGATATTGCCATGGCGAATAACAAAACCAGATATCTATTCTTAGGAGGCCTGAATTCAGAGCGTATAGTAAGGCTAATTGCAAAAGTTGACATCGATTTGCAAGAAAAATTTCAGAACAAAGTTGTTGAGTTGACAAAGAAAGCCCATAAGGTTCATATTACAACTCCCGCCGGTACAGATGTAACATTTGAAAACGTGCCTAAGCGGCCTATTACTAATGAATTACGTGCGGACACTCCTGGTCCACATTTCTTGCTTGGCCAAATTGGTTGGGCTCCAAAGGAAGACAGCATCAACGGCAGAATTGTCTTTGATGGTTCTTTCTCCGGTGGGGGGGAAATGGATCTTGGCATCTTAAAAGAACCTATCGAACTAGAAGTTAAGAAAGGCAAGATAATTGAGATAAGAGGGGGAGAAGAAGCTAAGAAAGTAAAAAGATGGCTAGAGAGTTTAAACGACCCTAAGATGTATTACCTAGCTCACGTGTGCTATGGATTTAATCCAGGTGCAAAACTAACAGGACTTTGCACAGAAGATGAACGTATTTGGGGAAGTACAGAGTGGGGTATTGGTCATCAGGGCCCAATGTTCCAAGGTGATCTAGGCCCAGCAGTTTCCCATGCAGATGGTATCTGTTTGAACTCTACAGTATGGTTAGATGATGAATTGCTAATGGAAGAAGGCAAAATAGTTCATCCTGAATTAGTAGAGCTTGCTCGTGCTATAGGCAAATTGTGAGGTGAGTTTATGCCGACACAAATAAAGACCCCTAAGGATGCAGAAGATTTTGTTAGAGGGTGTACCCTTTTAGGTACCGGTGGAGGAGGAGATCCAAAAAAAGGACTAAAACTCCTACTTGAAGATCTTGAACAAGGCTTAAAAATAAAATTCGAAGATCCAAGAGAAATAGATGATAACGTCTATACAGCATGTCCATTTTTAATGGGTTCGATAGCACCACTAACCGAAGAAACAAAGAAGAGAATGAAATTCTATGGGTTGGAAAAGAAGGTTGTCGATCGTATTCTTGCAGCTGCAGTAAAAGAACTAGAGGAATATAGCGGAAAAAAGATTTCTGCACTAGTTCCAATTGAGTTAGGAGGACAGAATACTCCTGCAGGGGTGGATGCTGCAGTACGACTAGGACTTACAGTAGTAGATGGGGATTATACTGGAAGGGCAATTCCAGAGATTGAACAAACTACTCCTGCTATTTCTAACAAACCAATGCTCCCAATAACAAGTGTTGACGAATGGGGAAACAAGGCAATAATTAAGAATGCTGTAAATTACAGAGTTGCTGAGAATATTGGAAAATTGATAAGTGTTGCTGCTTTTGGCCTAGCCGGTCAAGCTGGATTCCTTATGCCCGCCAAAGATATGAAAGAGGTAGTTTTAAGAGGGACACTAACACAATGTTTGGAACTTGGACGGACTATAAGAGAAGCAAGAGAACAAGGAAAAGATCCAGTTAAGGCCGCTGCAGATTATTTGGATGGGTGGATCCTTTTCAAGGGAGAGATATTCAAAAAAGAGGCTGAAGACAAAGAAGGATACTATTGGGGTACAAATTACATAAAAGGCATTGAGGAGTTCAAAGGCCACACATTCAAAATATGGTTCAAGAATGAAAACCATGTAAGCTGGTTTGATGATGAACCTTATGTCACGAGTCCAGATATAATTGCAGTAGTGGACTTGAAAACCGGAGAGCCAATAACTAACACAAATACTGCCCCTGGAATGAAGGTTGCAGTAATTGGAGCAAAATCTCCAGAAATTTGGAGAACACCAAAAGGTCTTGAAGTTTTGTCACCACCACACTTCGGGTTTGAGAACATCCAGTGGAAACCAATAGAAAAAATTGTGTACTAAAGATCCTTGTTTTTATCATTTATTATGCGGAGGGGTGCAAATTGCAAAAGAAGATAAAAATCTTGGATATATTTCCAGATATATACACGGAAGACTGGAAATTGGCAAAAAAAGAGCGAGAAGAGCTTTCAAAATTTTTAAATGAACAAACAAATGGCTTAGTACAGCTTGATTTGGTTTTTGTGGAAAAAGGAGGGGCATCTATAGAAGGGGCTTTTGATATAGCAGTTAATACTCCTTATATTCTTCAAAAAGTCAAGTGGGCTGAAAAAAGTCATTATGATGCAGTGGTTATTGATTGCTTTGATGATCCGGGATTAGAGGCAGCTAGGGAAATAGTAACTATTCCGGTCGTAAGTGCTAATCAATCAGCATGCTTTTTAGCTTCTGAACTTGGCCAAAGATTTTCAATAATCAATGTGGTTCCAGAAGTTGAAGTGAGAAGTAGGTATCTTCTAAGAAAATATGGAATAATAGACAACCTTGCTTCGATTAGAACTATAAACGTTCCCGTTTTAGACCTAGAGAAAAATTATACAAAGGTTCTTCAAGCAGTTGTAGATGCTGCAAAAAAGGCAGTGATAGAAGATGGGGCTCATGTAATAGTTTTTGGATGTACCGGGATGGCAGTGTTCCTTAAAGAGGTCAAAACTGAGCTAGAAAAGGAGGGGCTCAATGTTCCAATAATAGAACCCTTAAGAGCTGCAATTTACGATGCCATTCGCCTAGTGCTTATGGGAGTAACCCATAGTAAGATGGCATATAGAGTGCCAAGAGAAAAGTTACGTGTTTTAGATTTTGAGATTTAAAAACATCTTGAGGGAGATGATAAAAATGGGAGTTGTTGAGAAAATTAAGGATTTCTTTTGGGGAGGAGAAGAAACAATAGTTGACGAGGATATTTACGAACCAATCCCAATGGAAGCCAGAGTTCCGTGGTATCACATGTTCTGGATATTTGTAGGCATGTGGGTCTCACTATACTCAGTTGCAATTGGATACAGTATTGGTAGACAATTATCTCCAAAATTAGCAATAATAGCGACTATATTAGGATATCTAATAGCAGGAATAGCAGCAGCGTTTGTTTCTGAAATAGGCAGAACAAAAGGTCTTCCTAGTTACGTATTAGCCAAAGCACCATTGGGCTTCTTTGGACAACTTCTTATAGCAGCAATAATGTTCGTGATAATCGGATTTGGATCGTTAGGGCTACAAGCAGATGCGGTTGGAAGAATGTGGACCTCTTCAGTCTCATTTCTCAGTGGTCACAGATTACTAGTTTCAGGCATTTTGTGTACCTTGATGATGCTTTCGGCAATAAGAGGAATAAAAGGACTAGCCTACGTCAGTTGGTCATTTATGCCATTTTTCTATATCATGATTGTTCTAGCCACATATTTTGCAGTGAAAAACTATCCGGGAGGTCTTTCTGCAATTTTAGCCATACAACGTCATGAAATGAGTTTTTCACGAGCGGTCTTCTTGAATGCAGGAGCTTGGGCAGGCTTTGTAATGCTGATGGCTGATGTAAGTAGATTTCTAAAGAGTAGAAAAGAGTCCTTTATACTAGTACCAACAGCGTTTGTAATAGGTGGAATCCCACCTGCCCTTGGAGTAATACTAGGTGCTACCTTAGATGTAGAGCTGGAGTTAGTATGGATGGCAGTAGGTGTCGGTTCACTCTTTGCAATGCTTGGAATAGTTGCCTCAACTGGTGCTGGATGGACTACAAATGATAATAATGCTTACACTGCGGGTTTAGCGTTAGCTACACTAACGTATCCATGGAGAAAGCTTACAAGGAGACAAGCAACGACTATTGTCGCTATACTTGGTGTATTAGGTGCAATGACGGGAATAGGAACATTAAAAGTTTTTGAATGGATAGCAGCATTTCATGGTTCTTTTAATATGAGTTTTGTTGGGGTACTAGTCGCCCACTATTTCATAGTTGCAAAAGATAAAGAAATTCAAACAAAAGGATTAGCTGGAATTTTAGCATGGTTAATTAGTGGCTTGCTCGCATACTTCCATATTATTCCATATGAATTTGTGACAGGAGCACTAACAGCATTTGTTCTTTACTTAGTATTCTACTATGGAGTAGAACGCCCCTTATTTGGAGAACAAGTAGTCGATCGGGTTAGACCAACAGTATTTTGGAAATCCCAATCCAAGTAGAAGATTTAGTATTGATGTTTCTTTTTATTTTTTGAACAAACCGCCTTAAGGAAGTTTGAAAAAACTAATAAATGGTGGTGTAAATGAGCATAGAGGTTGTTTCTAAGGAAGTTGAAAGGCTCAGGGATGAAATGGTGGAAACACTAATAGAACTCATAAAAATTCCTGCAATTAGTCCGGATAGTGGGGGTGAGGGGGAGTACGATAAGGCTCAAAAACTCTTGGAGATCATCAAAGGCTGGCCGTTTGATAAGATTGAAC
>JAGGSY010000126.1 GCA_021158845.1 Caldisericia bacterium | reverse complement strand
ATTATAAATGATGTAGTGATTGTAGTTGGTAACAGAAAAGGGGAGAGGGCGGTTAGAGAAATAGAATTTCTAAATGGAAAGGTAGTGATTAATCCTGATCCCAAGGATGTTTTATACTCCTCTCTAAAAATTGGTTTAAAGGCAGTTAGCAGAAGAACAGATTTTCTTATACTTCATTTCGGAACTCTATATAAGATAGGGAAGGAAACTATAGATAGAATAATAGAAAAATCACTTACCACAAAGAAAGAGATTCTTATTCCCACCTACAAGGAAAGAAAAGGGCACCCAATAGTTTTTTCAAGGAGCATTATTCCACTCCTTACATCTCTAAGAAAAGAAAAGGGGCTTCCCTATCTATTAAAGCATTATAGTGAAAAGATAGAGTATTTCAATGTGGAAGATAAAAATATTTTAAGGAGATAAGAAATGAAAAGATTTGTCATCTTTTTAGTAATTTTAATCACCCTACTATCCATTATGTCTTGTGAAGGGAAGGAAGAGAAAGAACTTTTAATCTTTGTTGGGGCAGGGATGAAAAAACCAATGGATGAATTAAAAGGTGTGTATGAGAAAAAAAACAATGTAAAAATTAATATTGTATATGGTGGCGCTGGTAGTTTACTTTCACAGATTGAGACTACAAGGAGAGGTGATTTATTTATGCCTGGAAGTATGTATCACTATAAAATTGCTGAAGAGAAAGGTCTGGTTGATAAAGGAGTTGAGTTTTTATACCATATTCCAGTTATAGTGGTGAAAAAGGGAAATCCCAAAAACATAAAAGGAGTTTTAGATTTAGACAGGGAGGGAGTTAAAATTGCCCTTGGGGATGAAAATTCTCTTGCCATTGGACCTGTCACCAGGAAAATACTTGAGAAAGCTGGTATTTATGAAGATGTAAAGAAGAATGTTGTTGTTAGAGAAGGAACTGTTAGTAAGTTGGTTCTTGATGTAAATAGTAATTTTGTTGATGCATCTATTGTGTGGAGATCAGCTGCTGTTCAGTTTGGAATGGATTTAGAGATCATCCCCATTGAGGAGAAATTTAATGAGATAAAAACAATACCTATAGGTATTGTTAAATTTACAAAGAATAAAAAGTTAAGTAAAGATTTCCTATCTTTTGTGCTTTCTGAAAAAGGAAAAGAGATATTTAAAAGGTATGGATTTGTGGTGAAAGATGAAGAAAGTTAATGTGATTAGCTCCATATTCCTAATTCTTTTTATTTTAATTATTGTATCTGGTGTAGTCTCTTTGTTTTCAAAAACAGGACTTCAAGGTTTAAAAGAAACCCTCATCTCTCAGGAGTTTGTATTTGCTGTTAAGTTTTCCATTATCACGTCTTTAATTTCACTTCTCCTCTCTCTAATTTTTTCCATACCGATGGCATATTTTTTATCCAGAGTTAATTTTCCACTTAAACAGTTTGTGGAGGGTGTTATAGATATTCCCATCTTCCTTCCTCCACTAATTACAGGTCTATCCTTTCTTATTTTGTTTGGTGGAGGTTTTGGTGAATTTCTTGGAAGATTCGGAATTTCCTTTTTATTCTCGCCCCTTGGAGTGATATTTGCCCAATTTATAATAATTACCCCATACATAGAGAGAAGTGCTGAGATTGCATTTTTTAAAGTGAGTAAAAGATATGAGTTTATGGGGAAGATTATGGGGCTTTCAGATTTTGATGTGTTTAGGAAGATAGTGTTTCCTCTAAGTAAAAAAGGAATTCTCACTGGAGCTATAATTGGTTGGAGTAGAGCCATAGGTGAATTTGGAGCAACTCTAATGATAGCAGGTGCCACAAGAATGAAGACTGAAACTCTACCTATTTTTGTGTATCTCTCTGTTTCTTCAGGTAATATAAAGTTTGCAATAGGTGCAGGTGTGTTAATGGTGATTGTGGCAATTTTAATACTCTTTATTGTAAGAGGGGTGATAAAAGAAAATGCTTATCATTAAGGACCTTAATTTAGATTTAGGTAACTTTTCCCTGAAGAGTATAGATGTTCATATAAAGAAGGGAGAGTATTTCACCATTCTTGGGCCTACAGGTAGTGGAAAAACACTCTTATTGGAAACAATTTCTGGTAGATTTAGAATAGATAAAGGGAAGATAATTATTGGTGGTGAAAGGGTGGATCATCTTCATCCAGCAAAGAGGGGAATAGGATATGTGCCACAAGATTATCTTCTTTTTCCACACATGACAGTGAGGGAGAATATAACCATAGGAGGAGCTTGTTTAAAAGATGAAGTAATTAAGCTACTCAAGATAGAGAGAATCCTTGATAGATATCCAGAGAATCTTTCAGGGGGAGAAAAACAGAGGGTCTCTCTTGCCAGGGCACTTGTAAGGAACCCAAAGATTCTACTTTTAGATGAACCAACCACAGCTCTTGACCCTCAGATTAAAAGGAAGATCTGGCTGGAATTAAAAAAAATCAAAAAGGATCTCTCTCTCACAATTGTTCATGTGACACATGACTTTGAGGAGGCTCTTTTCCTGTCAGACAGAATTGGTGTGATAAACAATGGGAGATTTGAACAGATTGGAACTCCTACAGAGATCTTTAGAAGACCAAAGTCCCGTTTTGTTGCTGAATTTGTGGAGATAGAAAATATTTTTAAGGGTTTTGGAGAGGATCATTATGTCTTCATAAAGCCAGGATTTAAACTTAAGACTAAAGAGGAGTTTCATGATAATGTTTATATTGCTATACGCCCCGAAGATGTTATAATCAAAATGGAAAAAGAGGGGAGAGAGAATGAGTTTGAGGGTGAGATTGTGGAAATTGCCAATAGGGGAGCGTTTTATCAAATAGAGATATATATAGGGGTTAGTCTTGTTTCATTGATGCCGAGAAGGGATTTTGAGAGAATGAACTTTAAAGTGGGAGATATGGTAGTAATTGAGATAAATCCTGAGGAGGTGCATGTATTTTGATGGGATTTGGCTCTATAATTCTTGCTGGTAGGAGAAAAGGAAAACTTATTGTGGAAAGGAGTGTGCTTGAAACCACCATAGATAATGTATTGAAACTTAAACCAGAGAAAGTAGTGGTTGTGGTATGTAAAGAGTTTAGTGATTTAATGAAAAGAGGTGATGTAGGGGTGGTAACCATATCAAAAAGCACTGGAATCCTTTGTTCTCTAAAAGCAGGCATAAGAGAGATTATTAAATGGAAACTGGACTGGATTCTTGCATGTCTTGGCAATCAACCTATCATTGATAAAGAGGTGGTTGAGAAACTTATTCTATCTAAACCAAAAATTATGTCTATCCCAGTATTCATGGGACTTTTGGGACACCCTTTTCTGTTTTCAAGAAAAGGTGCCGAAGAAATCATTAGTTATCCAGATGAAAGAACCATGAGAGATTTTATAGAAGAGAAAGAGGTGGAGCTTGTAGAAGTAGATACACCAACAATACTTGAGAGAATTTCTCCAGAGGAAGACTATTTACTTCAAATAAAGAAATTTAAATCAATCTATTTCTCAAAGGAGGAGGAATGAAATTAACTACAAGAGAGATAACAATGGGAGCTGTACTTGGAGCAGTAACGATAATTCTTGGATTTACATACTTAGGGTATATAACTGTTCCCACACCAGCAGGTGCCGCAACTCTTATGCACATACCAGTTATAATCTCGGGAATTGTGCTTGGCGCCAAGGTTGGTGCTCTTGTCGGTACAATCTTTGGGTTATCTACTATTTATTATTTTTCTTCAATTGCTCCAATATGGGTTTTATTTCCTGCAAGGCCACTTATTGGAGTTTTTGCTGCACTCTCATTTCAGTTTATGCATAAACTTTTGAAAAAAGAGAAGGAGAGAAAATTACCTTATTCAAGTATACTTCTTTCTCTAATTTTCTTCTTAATGTTTCTCTGGGTCTTTAGAAACTACAATAGGTATCTTTCCTCTGTTTTATCCTTTATACTTGCAGCTATCATATTTTATGCACTTTTTAAAACAGATCCCTTGATTTCATCCATGACCTTTGCTTCAATAATAGGAAGTATGACAAATACAGTTATAACCCTTGGTCTTGCCGTTGTGTTTAAAATATTCAATATTCAGCAAGCTGTAACCATTGGAATAGTGCAGGGTATACCAGAGGCAATTGTAGCTGTCGTATTGTGTGTACCCATATCAATTTTCTTGAGGAAGTTTATTGAGAAAGGAAAGGTTAACGAGGAAGCCTGAAGTCTACCCATCCTCCCTGAAGAGGAACTTCTTCCACTTTTCCATCAGGGCGCATTCTCTTCTCCAGAGTCTGTACAAAATGTGATCCAGAGTTAGAGGTCTCTATAATAGCAGCTGTTACCCTCCTTATCTCTCTTCCAGTTCTTGGATCCCTTTTATATGGAGTGAATGGATTGAGGGCTACCTTATACATTTCGTAAAGCTCCCACATCATTTCATCAAGCTCTTCATCGGCAAATTTTACTCTATCTCCAAGAATTTCTCTTGCCTCCCATCTTGTGATAAGGTATCTATGAGATGGTAATCCTCCAGAGAGGAGATCTATAATTCTTTTTTTCTCTTCTTCCTTATATTTACTTAAAGTTAAAAGTTTATCTATTATAAGCTTTATGAGGCTCCAGGACCTATTGACACTTCCAACAACAAGTGGATGAAGAAGATTTGTAAGATTAACCACTATTTCTTCCTTATTTTTTACTCCAATTTCATCAAGGAAACTAAAAAATGATATAAGATCCTGAACTGCGACTGTTATAACATTCCCCTTGGCACCTTTTGGATTTAGGGGAGTCATTGTTTGAGGATCCACAGGTGTAAATTCACCCATCTTTCCCATCACTATTTCATCTGCACCAAGAGAGATGAGGGTTCCTGCAGAGTGCGCTCTATAGGGTATTATCACAGAGAATTTCTCAGAAAATTCCCTCATAAGATAAACTATTTTAAGAGGAATTTCAAGTAGTCCCCCTGTAGTGTGAAGATAAAGATCCAGATTTTTTACTTTACCAATGATTTTTAAGTGTTTAAATAGAACCTCAACAGCATCAGCTGCTATCTTTGAATTTGGTCCAAGAAAGTAGGATATTACCTTTGAACCACGTTTCCTTTCAATCTCACTTATAACTTTGTTTCTATCCAACTTATTCCTCCTTGTATGGTTTAAATATCTCCTTTGTATCTCTCATATAATATGGGAGAGCATTTTCATAGTCAACTATCTCTCCCTTATTGTACTTGTAAAATCCAATTTTTCCAACCTCACTTATAGAAATATTAAGATTTATACCCTTTTTAGCTTTAATAAAAAGGCTTCTTTCGGGAAAAATTAGAATCCTCTCCACTCTTTTTAAATCCTCAAATTTCATGATCTCTACCTTATCACCGTCAGATACAAAGACCTCCCCAAGTCCTGCATTAATTACAAACAGACCATCTATCTTTGCTACATACTTTAGAACTTCAAATGTTGATGGAACAACAAGGGGAGTTTTCATTATGAAACCTATAGTCTTTGCCATTGTAAAACCAATCCTTAAACCTGTAAAACTTCCAGGACCTCCCACTATAGTTATAAACTTAAAATCTTCACGGGATATTTTAAGGTCATTTAGTAGCGACTCCAAAAATACAAAATGCAGATTCTTTTTAGACTCAGAGAAGTTCCAAGAGAATCCCCCAAGAAATTTCTCATCTTCAAAAGCTCCAATTCCATACGGCTCTATAGCTGTATTAATTGATAGATGTATCATGTATTTCTATCTCCCTTATATTTCCTTCAAGTTTTTTTATGTTAACAATTATTTTTTTCACATGTTTGAGAAGAGGTAGAATTCTCTCACCCCATTCAATACAGACAATTCCTTTATCCATAAGCTCAAAGATTCCCAGTTCAGCAATTTCTTGAACGTCAGTTCTGTAGAGGTCAACATGGTAAAAGGGGTATTTCCCTTCAAATTCCTGAATTATAACAAAGGATGGTGATTTTACAATTTCCTTTACTTTAAGTCCCTTTGCTATCCCTCTTATAAATACAGATTTTCCTGCTCCCAATTCTCCTATTACCAGAACAATATCACCAGGTTTTAATTTTCTTCCAAATTCCTCACCAGCCCTTTTAGTTTCTTCAGGACTTTTTGTCTTTATCTTCACCCTTCTCCTTTTCTCCAAACCTCTTTAAACCCATTGCAAGCTCACGAAGAGATTTGTTTACCCTTTCATTTATCTCATCCATGGAGAGATCACTTAAAAGTTCCATTCCCTCATCAATGGTTTTAACAGCATAAATATGGAATTTTCCCTCTCTCACCGCTTCTATAACCTCGTCCTTAAGCATCAAATCATCTATGTTTTCATAAGGAATAATGACACCTTGATCTCCGGTTAAGCCTTTAACTTTACAGGTGTCAAAGAAACCTTCAATTTTTCTATTTACTCCTCCCACAGGTTGGATTTCACCTTTCTGATTGACAGATCCAGTAACTGCAAGATTCTGCTTTAAAGGAATATTTCCAATTGCTGAAAGGAGAGCGTAGAGTTCTGCACTTGAAGCACTATCCCCCTCCACTTCTTCGTAGAGTTGTTCAAAGGTTAAAGTTGCAGAGAGGGAGAGAGGTTTATCCTTGGCGTATCTCTCTCCAAGAAAACCCGAGAGTATAAGTACCCCCTTGTTGTGTATTCTTCCAGAAAGTTTTACCTCCCTCTCTATGTTTATTACACCCTTGTTTCCCATGTGAATATTTGCAGTAATTCTACTTGGTTTTCCAAATTCGTAATCTCCCAGCTGAATTATGGATATTCCGTTTATCTGCCCCACCTTCTTTCCTTCTGTGTCTATAAGTATTACTCCCCTCTTTATTAGCTCTTGAATTTTTTTCTCAATAAGGTTTGATCTAAATTCTTTCTCTTCAATGGCTTTCTTTATATGCTCTCTATCAATATATCTACTATTATCTTGAGCTGCCCAATAGTCAGCTTCACTTATAATATCACATATATACTGAAATCTTGTTGTAATCTTTTTTTGATCCTCAACTAATCTTGAGCCATAATCTATTACTTCAGAAACTGCCTCCTTTGTTAGATGTCTCAGATTCTCTCTTCTCACGAAGCTACTTATGAAAGAGGCATACGCTTTCATGTTGTCAGGTGTTCTGTCCATAGATGTGTCAAAATCTGCCCTTACTTTAAAAAGCTTTTTAAAATCTTCATCATTGTGGTATAGAAGATAGTAAAGGTAAGGAGTACCGATGAGGATGACTTTTAAGTTTATAGGTATTGGTTCAGGTTTTATGGTTTTGGTAAGGACAAGTCTGTACTGTTCACCAAGGTTTTCAATTCTTGATTCCCCATTCTTAAGAGTTCTCTTTAAAGTATCCCATGAAAAGGGATTTGTGAGTAAATCCATCGCATTTATTATCAGATATCCACCATTGGCTCTGTGTATAGATCCTGCCTTTATAAGGTTAAAATTTGTTACCATTACACCCATTTTAGCTTCATACTCTATACCACCAAATAGATTAAAGTAAGTGGGGTTTGTTTCAAATATTACTGGTGCTCCCTTTGTGTCAGAGTTATCAACTATAAGATTGATTTTGTATCTCTTATAGAAATCATCATCCTCTGCCTTAGGAACCTTAAACTTGTCAAGGTGCGAAATTATATCCTCCTTAACATTTTCAAGATAGTCAATAACTTCAGGGATGTCCTTGTATTTTTCCTTTAAATCCTGAAGGAGATGTCCTATGGAAAAAACTGCCACTTCCACATCCAATTCCTGCAGACTCTCCATTATCTTTTTATCTATCCTCTTTACCTTTATGAGAATTTTATTTATCTCTTCAAGGAGTTTATGTCCTTCCTCCTGGATCCTTTTTTGCTCCTCTGGAGATATCTTCTGAAGGTCCTCCGGTTTTAGTGGTTTTCCATCAAAGAGTGGAATTGTAACCACCCCAGTAGGAGTTACCTGTATTAAGAATCCTCTTTTCCTTGCAAGTTCCTCTACCTCCCTTAAGAGTCTCTCTTTTTCTTCCTGAAATTTCTTTATAACTTCTGCCCTCTTCTTCTCGTACTCTTCAGATTCAAATGCCTTTGGGATTGTTTTTCTTACTGTATTTATAAAATCTTCCATATCATTTACAAAGAGTGCGCCTTTACCTGCAGGAAACCTAATAGCAGAAGGGTTATCGGGGTTGGTAAAGTTATGTACATAACACCAATCATCTGGTGTCTTCTCTTTGCTTGCCTTTTCCTCCACGATTTTTTTAACTATAGATGTTCTTCCAGAGCCAGGAAGTCCAGATACAAATAGATTAAATCCAGAGTTTTTTATTCCAAGAGAGAAATTTATAGCACTTAAAGCTCTTTTTTGATTTATAACTTCTTTGAGAGGTTCAAGTTCCTCAGTTGTATTAAAACTGAATATATCAGGATTGCATGTATTTTTTAACTTTCCAGGTTTAAGTTCAAAATTTTTCATATCTCCTCCTCTCTAAAATAAATACAGATAC
>JAGGSY010000125.1 GCA_021158845.1 Caldisericia bacterium | reverse complement strand
ACATCACTTTTTTCAAGAGCTTCCACATCCCTTCTATATATATCCCTATCAGACATGTACCTTTCTCTACTCTTACGGTTAATATTAAACTCTGTGGTAACTTCATGCCCCATCTCTTTCAAGAGTTTATAAACAGTTTGAATTATTTCTTCATCAGGGGTTCCTCCTCTTATGGAAAAGGCAAAATAAACCTTCATCTTCTCCTCCTTGTAACTTAACATTTTCTTGTTTCTCTATTATTATAAAAGAGAGGTGAGAAATGGAAAAGATTATTCTTTATATTTTCTCTTATATTTATGGAAGTATCCCGTTTGGATTAATACTTGTAAGAGTTATTAAGGGTGTGGATATTAGAAAAATAGGTAGTGGAAACATTGGAGCTACCAATGTTTCAAGGGTTCTTGGTTTAAAGTTGGGTCTTGTATCTGGAATTCTTGATGTATCAAAGGGATTAATTCCAGTTATTATAGGAAAATACCTTGGTTTATCCACTATGGAACTCTTCTTTGCTGGTTTTTTAGGGGTGGTGGGGCATGATTTTTCTATATTCCTCTCCTTTAAAGGGGGAAAGGGAGTTGCATCCACACTCGGTTTTATTCTTGCCTTAAATCCTCTGGTTATCTTAATTGAGATTGTTCCATTCTTTGTTACCTTCTTTATAACAAGAATCGTTTCCCTATCCTCCATACTTGCTCTCATTTTCCTTCCCATATCCTTTCTCATTGTGGGAGATAGAACCCTTGCTCTCCTTTCACTTATTCCTGCAGCTCTTGGAATTCTAAGACACAGGGAGAACATAGAGAGACTCATCTATGGTATTGAAAAGAAGTTTGGTGAAAAGGAACTTGTGGAGACTGAAATCTTAAAGGAGGATAGCTTCGGTCTAAATAGAGCAAAGGATCTTTTAGCAGAGGGAAAAGTAGGAATTATTCCCACAGATACAGTCTATGGATTATGCACAAATGCTTTGAATAGAGAAGGCATAAAGAGAATCTATAGAATAAAGAGGAGAGACATAAAGAAACCACTTGTCCTTTTTGTAAAAGACAAGGGGGAGATTGAGAAGTACGGAGTTGTAAATGATACCGCAAGGAAATTAATAGATAGTTTTATTCCAGGACCAATTACCATAGTTTTAAAGAGAAGGGAGGGAGCGCCCAAGATCTCCTTGAGAGATATTGATACAATAGGAATAAGAATCCCGGATGAGGAGTTTGTTATAAATTTACTTAAAAACCTTGATTTTCCCCTTGCAACCACAAGTGCAAATTTATCAGGAGAGGAAACTCCAAAGGATATTTCCTCCTTGAAGAAAACTTTTTCAGGTATTGTTGATTTTATTGTGGATGGAGGAGAAAAAGGCGGAACTCCCTCCACAGTTGTTTCTATTATTGGAGAGGATGTTAAAATTTTAAGAGAGGGAAGAATTAAGAAAGAGGAGGTCCTTAAGATAATTAATGAGTAAGGAGGATTAGATGAGAATAGCCATTGGTTCTGACCATGCAGGTTTTTCCTTGAAGGAGGAGATAAAGAAGATTTTAACTGATTACGAAGTTATTGATGTGGGAACAAATTCAAGTGAATCTGTAGATTATCCTGACTTTGCAAAAAAGGTGGGAGAGCTTGTGAGAGAAAAGGAGGTAGACTTTGGGATTTTAATCTGTGGAACAGGGATTGGTATGAGTATTACAGCTAATAAAATTAAGGGTGTCTATGCCGCTTTAGCCTACAATATCCTTACCGCATCACTTGCAAGAAGGCACAACAATGCCAACGTTCTATGTATTGGTGGAAGGATGGTTGGGACAGAGCTTGCGAAGGAGATGGTAAAGACTTTCCTGTCCACAGATTTTGAGGGAGGAAGACACGAGAGGAGGATTAACAAGATAAAAGATGTTGAAAATTTATAATAATTATATATAATAAATAATGCAAGAAATTTTAAATAATAAGGAGGTAAACTATGTTATGTGATATTTGCCATAAAAGACCTGCTACCATTACTGTTACACAGATAGTTAATGGAGAGAAAAAGGTTCTTCATATATGTGATGTATGTGCAAGGGAGTATGGATATATAAAGGATTCCTTCTCTCTATTTTCACCCTTTGAGGATTTCTTCCAGGATGAGTTCTCCAAATTCTTCTCATCACCAGAGCCAACACCAAGATATGATCTCTTCTCTGGAGAGGCAGAGGAGAGTATCCTTGAGGCAGAGAAGATTGCCAAGGAACTTGGTGAGAGTGAGATAAAAACTGAGCACCTGCTCCTTGCACTTTTAAGAAAAGCTGATTTTGTTAAGGGAATCCTCTCATCTCTTGGAGTAAACCTGAAGGAGCTTGAAACTGAGGTTCTCTCCTACATGAAGAAAAAGGATAGAGGAGTGGAGGAGGTGTCCTTTTCTCCAAGGGTAAAGAGAGTTCTTGAGCTTGCCCAGAGAGAGGCTGAAGCTATGGGAAGTGGATACATTGGTTCAGAACATCTTCTTCTCGGTCTCATTGATGAAGGAGAGGGAATTGCAGCAAGGATACTAAAGGATAAGAATCTTACAAGGGATAATTTACTTAAGGCAATATTAAAGAGAGAAAAGATGGCAAAGGAGGAGAAGTTCTCTGAAACCCCAACCCTTGATCAGTTTGGTAGAGACCTGACAAAACTTGCAAAGGAGGGAAAGCTTGATCCTGTAATTGGAAGGGAAAAGGAGATAGCAAGAGTATTAAGGATTCTTTCAAGGAGAACCAAAAACAACCCTGTTCTTATTGGAGAGCCAGGGGTTGGTAAAACTGCAATTGTTGAAGGGATTGCACAGAGAATTGCATCGGGAAAGGTGCCAGATGTGTTAAAGAACAAGAGACTCATCGCCCTTGATATTGGAGGTCTTGTTGCTGGAACGAAGTATAGGGGAGAGTTTGAAGAGAGAATGAAGAAACTCCTTGATGAGATAAAGAGAAATGAGGGAAAGATTATAACCTTTATAGATGAGTTGCATACAGTTGTTGGAGCAGGTGGTGCAGAGGGTGCTGTTAACGCATCAAATATTCTTAAACCTGCCCTTGCCAGGGGAGAGATGCAGTGTATTGGAGCAACAACCATTGGAGAGTACAGAAAATACATAGAGAAGGACCCAGCCCTTGAAAGAAGATTCCAGCCGGTGCTTGTAAGCGAACCTACAGTTGAGCAGACAATTGAGATTTTAAGGGGACTTAAGGATAAGTATGAAGCTCACCATAGAGTTAAAATATCAGATGATGCAATAGTAGCTGCTGCAACACTTTCAGATAAGTATATAACAGATAGATTCCTCCCAGACAAAGCAATAGATCTTATAGATGAAGCTGCAGCTAAAGTGAAACTTGAACAGAAGGGAGAACCAGAGACGATAAAGAAACTCGAGGAGGATTTAAAGAGAGTTCAAAGGGAGAAGGAAGCTGCTGTAAAGGCAGAGGATTTTGAGAAGGCGGCAAAGCTAAAGAAACTTGAGGAGGAACTCACCAAGAAGTTAGAGGAGGAAAAGAAGAAGTGGAATAAGGAAAAGGGAGGAGATGTACCTGTAGTCACCTACGAAGATGTTGCTGAAGTTGTCTCTGAATGGACAGGTATTCCTGTTTCAAAGCTTGTGGAGGAGGAAGTTAAGAAACTTATGAGGATGGAGGAGGAACTTCACAAGAGGATTGTTGGTCAGGATGAGGCAGTAAAGGCAGTTTCAGAAGCTATAAGAAGAGCAAGAGCAGGACTTAAGGATCCAAAGAAACCGATAGGTTCCTTCATGTTTCTTGGACCAACAGGTGTTGGAAAAACTGAGCTTGCGAAAGCTCTTGCAGAGTTCCTGTTTGGTGATGAAAACGCCCTTGTAAGATTTGATATGAGTGAATACATGGAAAAACATGCTGTTTCAAAACTTATAGGCGCACCACCTGGATATGTGGGATATGAAGAGGGGGGACAGCTGACAGAGATAGTGAGAAGAAAGCCATACTCTGTAATTCTACTTGATGAGATAGAGAAAGCCCATCCAGATGTATTCAACATTCTTTTACAGATACTTGATGATGGAAGACTCACCGATTCCAAGGGAAGAACTGTAGATTTTAAAAACACAGTTATAATTATGACTTCAAATCTTGGAAGTGATACACTTTTATCCATTGATCCAAGAGATAAGGAGCAGTTTGAAAGGGCAAAGGCAAGAATCCTTGACATGCTTAAGATAAAGTTCAGACCGGAGTTTTTAAACAGAATTGACGAGATAATTGTTTTCCACCCCTTGACAAAGGAGCATATTAAGGCTATAGTTAAACTTCTGATTGAAAGAGTGAGGAGGACTCTGAGAGGACAGGGAATGGACCTTGAGTTAACAGAAAAAGCTATAGAGAAGATTGCAGAGGAGGGTTTTGATCCAACCTTTGGAGCAAGACCACTGAGAAGAACCATTCAGAGGGAGATAGAGAATGTGATTGCAAAGAAGATAATAGAAGGTGATTTTAAAGAAGGTGATACAATTATAGTTGATGTGGATGAAAAGGGAGAATTTGTCTTTAGAAAGAAGGAGGTAACAAAGCAATGAGGGAAGCCTTACTATTTGTTCAATTGCTTCTGTCCATATCTGTAATAGTGAGTATTCTATTTCAGACTCCCAAGGGAGCTGGTCTTGGTGCCATATCTGGAGGAGCACACCTTTTTCATGTGAAGAAGAGAAAGGATGTTATTCTTGAGAAGATAGCTCTTGTTTCTGCCATAGGATTTGGTTCACTCTCACTTATCCTTACAATACTTGGTGTTTAGGACTGAAAAAGTTCAGAAACATATTGGAATCCCTTAGTAGTAATAATACATATATTAGAAGTATCAATAGGAAGAGGTGTGGAAGATGAGACTATTCTGTATCTATA
>JAGGSY010000124.1 GCA_021158845.1 Caldisericia bacterium | reverse complement strand
TCACTATGTAATAATAGATGTTGTGGCAGAGTACCTATCTGGAGAAATAAGGGTTGGCTCTGATGCCCTTGATTTAAAGTGGATTAAATTAGAAGAAGTAAAGGATTACCCTCTTCCAGAAAGGGTAAAGGATGCCATAGAAAAAGGAAGGAGAGTTCTTAAAGATGGAGAGGGGAGATCTAACAGATAGGGAAAAAGATATACTTGAATTTATAGTTGAATCAAAGAGAAGAGGAATCACTCCCACTGTAAGGGAAATTGGAAGAGAAGTTGGTCTCTCCTCCACAGCAACAGTCTTCTTCTATTTGAGAAGACTTGAAGAAAAGGGTTATATAAAAAGAAAAAGAGGGGCAAGGTCAATAATAGTGACTAAGGACGTGGTCTCCTCCTTTCCCATTGTTGGAAAGGTAAAAGCGGGGAAGCCAAATCTTGCCGTTCAAGATATTGAGGATTACATTAAACTTCCAATAGATAGAAACTTACATCCAAATGCATTCTTACTTAGAGTTAGTGGAGATAGTATGAAGGATGCAGGGATACTTGATAATGACATGGTTGTTGTTGACCCTGACATTGAAGTTAAGGAGAATGACATATGTGTTGCCCTTGTAGATGGTGAGGAAGTTACAGTAAAGAGGTTCAAAATAAAGAGGGGTGAATCATTTCTCTTTCCTGAAAATCCAAAGTATAAACCAATAAAAATAGATAAAAGGATAAAGATTATAGGAAAGGTTATAGGGGTCTGGAGGAGGTACTAATAAACCCTCTCCAGCTTCATTATTTCAGAAAAGAGTTCAAGTTCCTCTGTATAATCACCCATTGAAAAAATGTGGTGGTTTCCTATAGGTCTTTTTAAGAAGTAATCTGACTTTGCCTTAACCTTTAACACTATCTGGGTTCTACACATCATCTCACTCCTAAGGTTTTTCTCTATCTTTGCCCTTGCAAAGAATATCCTGTTAAGACTATCTCCTCCAATTCTTGTTAGTGTTCCTATACTTCTGTCAAAAAATCCCTTTATACCAACTCCCTTTCCTGTTTCAAAGTGAGTCATCAAGGAAAAACTCTTAACCATCTTTAATGGAACAGTGCAGTGGGCAAAGTATAGATCAGTAGTTTCCTCCCCACTTCTATCAACCCATGCAATATTTCCCATAAAAGATGGTCTTTCTGTAAGCTTCTGCATTATATACATAGTTAGGGTTGAAGGGATGTCTCCTTCACAGCCAGCAGTTATTCCCTCACTTGTAAGAAGGGATAGAGCAACACAACCGGTGGTATCAAGAGGTTTTATAATACTAAAACATTCCATAGAAAGTAAATCCCACCCTCTCTCAACGGCAATCTTCTTTGTAGTCTTATAAACTTTGAGTGCCTTCCTTAATTCATTATCATCAATCTCAGTTATTTTAGTAGCTTTCTTTTTCAAATCAATGAGTATCTCATCTATGGAAGAATCATCACTTTTTTTAACTCTCTCTATAAATTTTTCTATGGGGTAAAAGTCAATATCTATACCAAATCTTTCCTTAACCACACTTTCATCGGGAGTTGATGCAATAAGCCAGAAACTTGGTTTTCCAATAACTCCCATCTTTTTCCCTTTAATCTCCTCTGTGAGTTTAAGGGTTTTAAGTGCTCTTACAAAATCTTTCTTTTCGCTTCTCTTATCCCACAAGAATATCCTTCCCTTCCCTTTAAGGTATGCATTTATCTCAAGTGCCGCTGGAAGAGAGTTGTTAAACTTATTAGTTATGAATAGATAGGGAGGAGAAAACTTTTTGTGAATTTTAAGAAACTTTCTCTCGCTCCCCCCTGTAACAACAAGAAAGATAACAAAATCATAATCCTCTCCCTCTTTAAACTCCTCCACCTCAATACCTTTTTTCTCAACAAAATCCCTTACTTCCTTAAGAAAGGATAACTCAATGGGCCTTCTTGTCTCATCAGAACTTAAAGGTATAAGACCTAATCTCATCCCTCACCTCTTATCTAAGAAACTTCTTCTATGATACATTGATAATCCATACTTTTCAATAGCTTTAAAATGCTTCCTTGTTCCATAGCCTTTGTTTCTATCCCATCCATACTCCTTAAATTCCTCTGACAGCTTCCTCATAATTCTATCCCTTACAACCTTGGCAACAACTGAGGCAAAAGATATGAGGGAAACCTTCTCGTCTCCCTTTATCATAGAGACAAGTGGGATGCTCTCTGTAAATATTGAATTGCCATCCACAACTATGAGTATATCTGATATAAAAATTCTCTCTGGAAAGAAAACCGAGTAATTTTCATAACTTTTTACAGTCTCATTTAAAAGTTCATCAAGGGAAAGCATCCTGTATGTTTCAACATCCAATTCTTTCTTATATAGAAATGGAAGTATGGATAGTTTCATTGCTTCAAAGGTGGCTGAGAGTATTCCCTCTCTATCTATAAATTCGTTGGATACAACGCCTACACCAAAGGGAAATTTTCCTTCAAGAATATAATCAAATATCTTCTCCCTTTCGTCTTCCTTTATTTTTTTAGAATCGGTAATAGAAATTTTTGGTAGGGAAAGAAGGGGAAATGAGGCTGCAACCACAGGACCTGCAATAGAGCCCCTTCCTGCTTCATCAACTCCTACTGGTAGTTTCAAAACTTGGGTATCCCCGAAGGAGTTTAAAGTGTTTTGGGGGCCAGAATATAAGTTCTGCCCTTCCTTCAAGTTTTTTGATCTCAATGGGACCAAATTCTCTTGAGTCAAGGGAGTTGCCTCTGTTATCTCCCATCAAAAATACCTCTCCCTGAGGTATTTCAATGGGTCCATATATTCCAGGGGTGGAATTTTTTATGTACGGTTCAATGAGTTTCTTACCATCTATAAATACAAAACCGTCCTTTATCTCCAAAGTTTCTCCTGGAAGACCAATAACCCTTTTTATATAATCCTTTGATCCATACGGTGGTTTAAATATTACAACTTCCCCCCTTTCTGGATCTTTGAATCTGAAAATGAATTTATTAACTATAATTATGTCGTTTTCGTATATGGTTGGATTCATAGAAGACATCTGAACTTTGTATGGCTCATAAATATATCTCCTTATAAGATATGCAAGACCAAATGCAATGGCAAAGGTTAGAATCCAGCTTACAACCTCTTTGAAGGTTTTACTCATGCATACTATTCCTTAGTCTCTTCCTCTTCTTTCTGTGAAATCTCTTCAGCCTCTTTATTTTCTAAATTCTCTTCAGCCTCGGGAGGTTTCTCTATCTTTTCTTCAACAACTTTCTTCTTCTGTTTCTTTACTTTGACTTTCTCCTTAACTCTTGCCTTCTTTCCTCTCAAACCTCTCAAATAGTAGAGTTTGGCTCTCTTTACATCTCCGTATCTTACAACTTCAATCTTCTCAATGGTTGGGGAATTCAGCGGAAAAACTTTTTCAACACCAACTCCGAAGGAATACTTCCTCACTGTAAAGGTTTCTCTTGTTCCACTTCCCCTTCTTGCAATACATATTCCTTCAAAAACCTGAATTCTCTCCTTGTTTCCTTCCTTTATCTTTATATGAACCCTTAGGGTATCACCGGGTTTAAAGTCAGGAATATCATCTCTTAAGAAACTGTTCTCTATAAGTCTTATCTCTCTCATCTTCTATCCTCCTTATAATCCAACTGACAATAAATTATATCAGATTTTTCATAATAAAACAAAAATATAATACCACAAAAATAAAAATTTGGAATTTCAAATCTCCTTAAACTTGTAAATTAAATAATTATTAGTGTAAAATGGTTATATGGAAGGAAACTTTGGTAAGAAGGAGGAGAATATATTATAACCATATTGGAAATAAACCCGAGAAGGAGGTTTCCATATGTTACTGTTACACTTATAATAATAAATGTAATTGTTTTCATATATGAAATGTTAAATCCAAACCTTCACATGCTCATATACAAATGGGGAATTGTGCCTAAAAGATTGTTCACCTTTGGAGGAATGGAGTATCTAACACTTATAACATCAATGTTTCTTCACGGAAATTTTGCCCATATAATAGGAAATATGCTGTATCTTTGGATCTTTGGTGATAATGTTGAGAATTTCCTTGGACCAGCTAAGTTTATATTGTTCTACCTTCTCTCTGGAATCCTTGCTGGTCTTATTCACTCAATAATGTATGCCTCATCCATGATTCCCACCATTGGAGCATCAGGGGCGATAGCAGGAGTTATGGGGGCATACTTCTATCTCTATCCAAATGCAAAAGTCCTCGCCCTTACCTTCCTCTTTTTCTATGTAACCATAATACCGGTGCCTGCATTCGTATTCCTTGGAATATGGTTTTTAATGCAGCTTATTCCTGCATTCACCTCCTTTGGAAGACTTGGAACAGGCATAGCTTTCTGGGCACATGTGGGTGGATTTGTAGCTGGCATAGCATTAATCATTCTCATGGGTGGAAGAAGGAGAAGAGATTACTATTATAATGACTATTGGAGAAGGTGGTAAGTATGAAGAGAACAAAGATTGTTGCAACTCTTGGACCCTCATCTTCTAAAGAGAGCGTCATAGAGGAATTGATAAAAGAAGGAGTTAATGTATTCAGAATAAATGCATCCCATGGAACACATGAGGAACACAGAGAAAGGATAGAGATTGTAAGGAAACTTTCAAAAAAATTAAATAAAAATATATCAATTCTTATGGACCTTCAGGGACCAAAGATAAGGGTTGGAGAATTTGAGAAAGGAGAGATTGAATTAAAAGAGGGGAATGAGTTTATCCTGACTTCAAAGGATATCTTGGGAAATGAAAAAATTGTATCTGTATCCTATAAAGAACTTCCGAAAGATGTTCATCCTGGAGTTCGTCTTCTTCTTGATGATGGCGCCCTTGAGCTTGAGGTTGTTGAAACAGATGGAGAGAATATAAAGACAAAGGTTATAAGGGGTGGAATACTGAAGAACAGAAAGGGGATAAATGTTAGAGGAGCGGAACTCAAAATTTCATCCATAACAGAAAAGGATAGAGTTGATATTGACTTTGGAATTGAGATGGCTGTTGACTTCTTTGCCCTCTCCTTTGTAAGGAAAGCTCATGACATTATTTCTTTGAGGAAGATTATAGAGAGCAAAGGAAAAAAAATACCAATTGTTGCAAAGATTGAGAAGTATGAGGCAATAAAAAACCTTGATGAAATAATTGATGCCTCCGATGGAGTTATGGTTGCAAGAGGGGACCTTGGAATTGAAGCACCAATTGAAGAGGTTGCTCTACTTCAAAAGAGGATAATAAAGAGAGCTTTGAGAAAGGGAAAATTCTCAATAACTGCCACCCAGATGCTTGATTCAATGATTGAAAGACCCTATCCCACAAGAGCAGAGGTTTCGGATATAACCAATGCAATTTTTGATGGAACAGACGCAGTAATGCTTTCAGGAGAGACTGCCTCTGGTAAGTATCCAGTAGAGGCGGTAAGGGTTATGAGAAGAATAGCAGAGAGAGTGGAGCCGGAACTACCTTATGAAAAAAGAATTATGGAGATGGAAAGAGTAGTCTCAGCAGTTATACCAGATTCCATAAGCTATGCTGGTGTCTTTGTTGCACTCAACACAAAAGCATCCTTAATAGTCACCGCAACAGAAACAGGAAAGACTGCCATAAGAATCTCAAGATTCAGACCAAATGTTCCAATACTTGCCATCACTCCATGTGAAAAGGTGGCAAAACTTTTATCTATTTACTGGGGTGTTTATCCTGTAGTGGTGGAGAGATTTAAGAATACTCAGGATATGGTGGAAAAAATTTCCCTTGAGACAAAGAAATCACCATTTGTAAAGAAGGGAGATTTGGTCGTGTATCTTTCTGGTGTAATTCCTGGAGTGGCAGGTGGAACAAACCTGTTAAGAGTGGAGAGACTATAATGGAGGAACAATTTAAGAAAAGGAGAAGGGAGATAGAGGCAGCAATCTTTATTGTCATAATAATTTTCTCCCTTTACTACTTTTCAGTACCCATATTAAAACTTGTAAGTCTAAAAAGAGAGATCACTCAAATAAAAAGAGAGATGGAGATTGAAAGGGAAGAGATTGTAAGATTGAAAAATGAACTAATTGAATCTAAAACAGATGAGTATGTTGAAAGGTGGGCTAAAGAGAACCTGAAGATGGTAAAGGACGGGGAGAAGATCTATATAGTAAAGGATAAGGATTAAGACCTATTTACAAACTTAGCTAAAAATTCCTTCTTAAACTCGTAAAATCTATCCTCTTTTATTGCTCTTCTTAGATCTTTCATAAAGTTGTACATAAATGTTAGGTTATGGATTGTTGCAAGTCGTGGTGCGAGAAGTTCCTTTGCCTTGAAGAGGTGATTTAAATATGCCCTTGTGTAGTTTTTACATGTAAAACAATTGCAATCCTCTTCAATCGGTCTAAAGTCATCCCTGTAATCACTCTTTGTTATCCTCATCCTTCCATTCTTTGTAAGGAGAGTTCTGTTTCTTGCAATTCTTGTTGGGAAAACACAATCAAACATGTCAACTCCAGCCTCCACTGCATCCATTATTCTAATTGGATCTCCCAGTCCCATAAAATATCTCGGTTTATTCTCTGGCATGTATGGAACAAACTCTTTTAGAAGCTCCCTTGTCTCCTCCCATGGCTCTCCAATGGATAATCCTCCAATCCCGTAGCCAGGAAAACCCTCTTCCTCAAGTTTATCCATGCACAACTTTCTTAAATTTATGTCAAGCCCTCCCTGAACAACAGCAAATAGATCTCCTCTCTCTTTATCCTTCACTCTTTTCCCCCTTATTGCCCAATCCACACTCATCAGTGAGAACTTCTTGAGTTCGTGGAAATCCACTCCATATGGAGGACATATATCCAGCGTCATCATTATATCCACACCGAGAAGTTCCTGAAATTTTACAGTGGATTCTGGAGTAAAGAAATGGGTGGAACCATCAAGAAAGGATTTAAACTCCACACCGTCGTCCCTTATCTTTCTTATCTCTGAAAGGGAGAGCACCTGAAAACCACCAGAATCAGAGAGAACAAGCTCATCCCAGTTCATAAAATTCTTAACCCCACCAGCCTTTTTTATTATCTCCTCTCCCGGTTGGAGATAGAGATGATATGTATTTACAAGTATAAGTTTGTATCCAATCTCTTTTACATCTTCAGATGAAAGGGACTTTACAGTGGCTTGAGTTCCAACTGGCATAAAAACAGGGGTTTCAACAACAATATCCCCTATCTTTAACTCTCCAAGCCTTATGTTTCCAAATCTCTTTTTTACCTTAAATTCAAGAATTTGCTACCTCCTCCTCTTCAAGGAAAAGTTCATCTGTTTCATCATCAAAGGAGAAGAGTTCTGCATATCTACCCCAATCAATTAGAATGTCCAGCTCCTTCTCTGCCTCTTCATGGGAGAGTTTTCTCTCAAGAATGTCAAGGAAAAACTCCTTTGAGATTCTTTTGTTTGCCTTGGATTTGAGAACTCTCAAAATCTGCCTTATAAGAAAAACATTTCTAAGGAGATTCTTTCTAAATATCTCCTTCTTTGTAAGAACATCTGCCTCTGAAAAAACTTTCCCATCCTCTGTAAGTTCTATATCACCCTGTTTATACCTTGTAAATCCAAGAAGTTCGGATGCCTCAACAAGGGGAAGAAGATCCTCTATGTCCATGTAGAGTTCACCACCAATCTTAAAGAGGTCAACTCTTCCTCCAAGATCAGAGATTAGTTCAACAAAACCGGTTATTGCACCAACTCTTGCTATGGGGATTCTTGGAATCTCTTTTGAGATTCTAAGTATCTCCCTCTCCTTTTCTATCTCACCTGCGGTAAGTATTGTGTAAACTCTATCAACTATGGATAAAAACTTTGTTGATGTTTTATCCCTCCAGTGGGGAATATCTACCTTTATCTCCTCCATCACCATCCCTGGATCCTTACTTATTATAATGATCCTGTCAGAAAGATACACAGCTTCCTCTATATTATGGGTTACTATGAGAATTGCCTTTGTTGGAATTCTCTTCTCAATCCAAAGCTCTAAAATATCACTTTTTAAGTTCTCTGCAGTTAGAACATCAAGGGCAGAAAAGGGTTCATCCATGAGGAGAATATCTGGCTCAACCACAAGCCCTCTCGCTATACCAACCCTCTGCTTCATTCCTCCAGAGAGTTCCTTTGGATATGCATTTTCAAATCCATCAAGACCAACAGTGTCTATCGCCTTTAAGACCCTCCTCTTTTTCTCCTCTTTGCTCATGTTCTTTGATATAAGACCAGTCTCCACATTCTCCTCAACTGTAAGCCATGGGAAAAGCGCAAAATTCTGAAAAACCATGGATACACCAGGATTCACATCTGTTATCACCTTATCTCTGTATATAACAACCCCCTCATCAGGTTTAAGGAGTCCTGCAATTATCCTAAGTAGTGTTGACTTCCCTGAACCAGAGGGACCGAGTATTGAAACAATCTCGCCCTCATTTATTGAAAACGTTACGCCTTTAAGGACATATATCTCCTTCCCTGTGGGCATAACAAACTTTTTTCCAATGTTCCTTACCTCAAGCAAACTCATATCCTTTACTCCACATGAAACTTTTCCTCAGAAAGTTTATACATTCTTCTCCAGAAGAGCCTATTAAATATTACAACAATTAGAGCCATAAACAAAGTAGCTGATGTAAGGAGAGGCATGTCTCCCCTTTCTGTGGCAGAAGTTATGATTGCTCCAAGCCCAGGAATCATAAATGTTTTTCCAGAAAATTTCACATACTCGGAGACAATACTTGCATTGAAAGCTGCTCCCCAGGCTGTTATTCCTCCAGTAACAAGAAAAGGGAAAATGGAGGGAATTACTATAATCCTCCACCAGTGAACTCCCTTTATTCTAAATATTTTACCTGCTTCAACAAAGTTTTTTGGAATTCCTGATGCTCCACCCATAACATTGAATAGAATATACCACTGGGTTGAAAGGAGCATCAGAAGTATGGAGGCAAAGGAAAGTCCTCCTCCAATCTTTATAAGAAACATAAGTAAGATGGGGAATATTGCTGTAGCTGGAATAGAAGCTATTATCTGAACAACAGGTTGAGCTACCTTTGAAATCTTTGGATTCATCCCTATCTTAACTCCAACAGGTATCGTCCATAGATAACCAATGGAAACGGCAGCAACAACTCTAAGAAGTGTAAAGAATCCTCCTTTAACTATCTCTATCCAATCACTTATACTAACCTTTGCAAGTATTGAAAAGAGGCCCTTTGCTCCAACAATGATAAGAAGAAAGATTAAACCTGAAAATATATAAGAGATGAGTTTCTTAATGAGTTCCATTGTGAAACTTTCCCTTCTCCTCTCAATCTCATCAAAGAAGCGTTCTATCTTCTCATTCAATGGGACAATCAATTTAGATGAAATAAATTCAAGTATCTTTGACCTTCTGTATAAATTCAAAATCGCAGAGTGTATCTCCTCCTCACCCTTCTCCTCCATTTTAAACTTCGTTGACCACGCAATAAGAGGCCTCCATAGAAGCTGGTCTATTAAAACTATAACGAGGGCAAGGGTAACTATTCCCCATATGGTCATCTTTATATTTCCTGATTCTGCAGATTTTGCAAGGAAAGAGCCAAGACCCGGAAGAGAGAATTTTTTATTTAACAAGGTGAATGTCTCACATGCCATAAGGAAGAACCAGCCACCAGCTACGGAAAGCATGCTATTCCATATAAGTCCAATTGCTGCATGGGGAAGTTCAAGTCTTGTAAATCTCTGCCAGAAGTTAAGCCTTGAGAGTTTCGCTGCCTCATCAAGTTCCCTTGGGATGGTTTTTAGGGAGTTGTAGAAACTGAAAACAAGATTCCATACCTGACCTGTGAAGATTAAAATTATCGATCCAAGTTCAAGACCAACCCTTGATCCATGAAATAGGGAAACCATGAAGAAGAGAACTGGTGGAAGGAATGAGAGAACTGGGATAGACTGGAGGACATCAAGAAGTGGAATTAAAAAAACTTCAAGGAATCTGTTTTTTGCTGCAATATAACCATAGATGAGGGCAAAGATGAAGGAGAGGATGAATGCTATAAAAACTCTTCCAACAGAGTAAAGAGCATACAGGGGGAGGAGTTTGAGAGAAAGTATCGTCTCTCCCCTCGCAGGAACAACTCCATATATAGCCCTTCCTCTAATGAGGAAGTAGAAGATTGCAAATACTACTACAAACCCAAGAACATCAAGGGGAGTTATTCCCTTACTTTTCCTCACTTCTTTATATTAACCCATGAAAACTTTCCTGATAAATGGCGATAATCTCATCAATCCCTTCAGGTTTTCTTGGTATTGGTTTTTTCTCCATACTATCCACAACCTCTCTTGCAAACTTCTCAAAATCCTTTTCATCCACCCCTGCCTCTTCAAGGGTGAGTGGAATCCCGAGAAGCTCATTCATATCAAGTAAAAGTTCTGGAAGAATGTGGGCATCCTCAATGTCTGTACCAGAATACTCAGATATTATCCTTACAACATTTGCCATCTTCTCATAACAGGCAGGTATATTATATTTCATCACATATGGCATGATAATGGCATTGGCAAGACCATGAGAGAAACCATACTTCATTGTTAATGGATAACCCATTGAGTGAACAAGTCCTGTTCCAGCCTCTGCAATAACCATTCCAGCCACCATTGAAGCGTAGTGCATCATTTCCCTTGCCTCAAAATCTCCTTCATGGAAAACACTTCTTGGGAGAAAGTCAAAGATCACCTTTATGGATTCATAGGCAAGAGTATCGCTCACCGGGTTTGATTTAAGGGAGAGTAGACCCTCAAGTGCATGGGAGAGAGCATCCATCCCTGTGTCCCTTGCAAGTTCCTTAGGCATGGATAAAGTAGTTTCTGGATCAACAAGGGCAATATCTGGAAATATGTATTCTGACCCAACTGCAAGCTTTCTTCCCTCATATGTTAAAACTGCGTATCTTGTAACCTCAGAACCTGTGCCAGAGGTGGTTGGAATTGCTATAAGTGGAGGAATCTTTTTTTCAACCTTTTTCTCTCCAAGAAGGAAGGGCACTATCTCCTTATAAACTGCATAGATTCCTATCCCTTTGGATAGATCCATTGGACTTCCTCCACCAATGGCAATTATAAAATCTGATGAAGTGGAAAGAAACTTTTCTCCACCCTTTTCAACAAGATGAACAGGAGGATTGGGAATTGTTTCATTAAAAATCTCATATAAAATCCCGTTCTTTTCTAAAAGACCGACCACCCTATCCAGAAGTCCACTCTCCTTTGCCGATCTTTTCCCTGTTACAATAAATGCCTTCTTTCCAAACCTTTTGCTTAAGTTTCCAACCCTTTCAACCTCTCCTTTCCCAAAATAGACCTTCGTCGGTATAAAATACTTAAATTTCATCATTCCCTCCTTTTTCCTCTCTTAATGAAATTTTACCATTTATAGTAT
>JAGGSY010000123.1 GCA_021158845.1 Caldisericia bacterium | reverse complement strand
GGATTGTGAATATATACGAAAACAGCTGATGTTTTAAGGGTTCTTCAGAAGTTTAACAAAATGCATTAAACTACCATGGAATTCTTATTCAAACACCTTATATTATTTTTTCCATTACAACAAAAAGAGGGAAAAAGATTGTCTTTGATAATAGGGAGTATCGTTATTTTAGAAATATTACAATGAGAAAATTTCTTTTAATGACATAGTGGAAAAGGTAAAGAGTTTCAAAATTCCTTCCAAGAACTCACAGAGAAATTATTTTTAATTTGAAGAATTTGACTTTAAATTATTTGGTGGCCCCAGGCGGAGTCGAACCGCCATTGCCGCCTTGAAAGAGCGGTGTCCTAACCATTAGACGATGAGGCCACCTATGGTGAGCCGTGCAGGATTCGAACCTGCGACACCCGGCTTAAAAGGCCGGTGCTCTACCAGCTGAGCTAACGGCCCCCTTTGTGCAATTATCATTCTACCTTAAAATTTTTCCTTGTCAATAGTTTGTAAATAAGCTTCTGAAATCTCTTCACATTTTTTTAAAATAATGTATAATATAAAAGGTTTGTGAACATATGTTGACAAATCGGTAATTTTCTATATAATTCAGGTTTGCTGTTAGATGTTGGAAGAGTTAAGAATCAAGAAGAGGAGAGTTGTAGGTTTTAAGGAGACCCTGAAAGCTCTAAAAAGAGGAGAAGTAGAGGTAATTTTTGTTAGTAAAGATTGCGATAAGAGGTTAAGAGAAAAGATCGTTGATCTGGCTAAGGAAGAAGGGATTAGGATAGAAGAGGTTGTCTCCAGAAAAGTTTTGGGTGAGCTTGTAGGGATAGATGTGGGAGCAGCTGTGGCTGCTCTAATAAAAAAGACAAAGTAAATGTAGGAGGAAGTATGCCAACAATTAATCAACTTTTAAGAAAACCAAGGAAGAAAGTTTTATCCAAGTCTCGTTCAAAGGACTTGGAGGGAAACCCTTTTAAGAGAGGGGTGTGTATTAAAGTTTATACAACCACCCCTAAGAAACCTAATTCAGCTTTGAGAAAGGTGGCGAAGGTAAGGTTGTCCAATGGAAGAGAGGTAATAGCTTACATTCCTGGAATTGGACACAATCTTCAGGAACACTCTGTTGTGCTCGTAAGAGGTGGAAGGGTTAAAGACCTTCCAGGTGTGAGATACCACATTGTAAGGGGTGTATATGATGCTGCTGGTGTTGAAGGTAGAATGCAGAGTAGAAGTAAGTATGGTGCCAAGAGACCAAGGAAGAGTCCTCAGGGAGGTGAGTAATGCCAAGAAAGGGTCCTGCTCCTAAAAGACAGATTGATCCAGATCCAATATACGGGAGTGTCCTTGTCCATAAACTTATAAACAAGGTAATGATTGGTGGAAGGAAGGAGCTTGCAAGAAAGATTGTTTACTCTGCTCTTAAGATGGTGGAGGAGAAGACTGGTAAGAAAGGAGATGAAATAGTAGCAGAGGTGCTTGAGAAGGCAAGGCCTCTTGTTGAGTTAAAACCAAGAAGAGTGGGTGGTGCCACCTACCAGATTCCTGTTGAGGTTGAACCTCAGAGAGGAATTACAATAGCACTTATGTGGCTTGTTAAATTTGCAAGAAAAAGAGGCGAAAAGAGGATGGAGCAGAGGCTCGCCAAGGAGATGCTTGATATCCTTCAAGGACAGGGAGCCACAATGAAGAAGAGAGAAGAGACTCACAAGATGGCCGAAGCAAACAGAGCCTTTGCACACTTTAGATGGTAATGGAAAACTATCCTATAGAAAAAATTAGAAATATTGGATTTATTGCACACATTGATGCTGGTAAAACTACCACAACAGAGAGGGTATTGTATTATACAGGAAAGATCCATAGGATTGGTGATGTGGATGAGGGAACAGCTACCATGGACTGGATGGTTCAGGAGAAGGAGAGAGGTATTACCATTACATCTGCTGTTACAACCTGTTTCTGGAGAGATTTTATGATTAACATTATAGACACACCAGGTCATGTGGACTTTACCGCTGAAGTGGAAAGATCCCTAAGGGTTCTTGATGGGGTAATTGTTATCCTTGAAGGTGTTTCTGGAGTTCAACCACAAACTGAAACTGTTTGGAGGCAGGCAGCAAGATACAAAGTTCCAAGAATCATTTATATAAATAAGATGGATAGAACCGGTGCAAGTAAAGATAGGGTAGTGAGAACAATTAAGGAAAGATTGAATGTAAATCCCCTTCTCATCCAACTTCCTTTGGGAGAAGCTGAGGAGTTTGAAGGGGTAATAGATCTCATAGAGATGAAGGAGTATGTCTGGGAAAAGGGTGGAAGTGGAGAAGAGTATGAAGTTAGACCTGCCAGAGAGACTGAAGAGGTTTTAAAGGCAAGAAACGAATTGATTGAATCTGTAGTAGAGGCAGACGATATATTACTTGAGAAGTATCTTGAAGGAGAGGAGATAACACCAGAAGAGATTAAGAGAGTTATAAGAGGAAAAACTATAAGGGGAATTTTCTTCCCCACAGTGTTTGGAAGTTCGTTGAAAAATAAAGGAGTTCAACCTCTCTTGGATGCAATAGTTGATTATCTTCCATCTCCTATAGATATACCCCCAGTTAAAGGTAAGAATCCTATCACTGGAGAGGAAGAGGAAAGAAAACCAGATCCAGATGAACCACTTTCTGCGATAGTATTTAAGGTTGCCAACGATCCATACTTTGGTCAGCTTCACTTTGTAAGAGTTTATTCAGGAAAAATTGTTGCAGGTACATATGTTTACAATATAAACTTGAAAAAGAAGGAGAGGGTATCAAGAATCTTAAGACTCCATGCAAATAAAAGAGAGGATATAAAAGAACTTCCAGCAGGTAATCTTGGTGGAATTGTTGGATTGAAGAACAGCGTTACTGGAGATACAATCTGTGATGAAAAACATCCCATTGTTCTTGAGTCCATTGAGTTTCCTGAACCAGTAATATCTGTAGCTATAGAGCCAAAGACAAGAGCTGAGCAGGATAAATTATCCCTTGCTCTAAGGAAATTTTCCTTTGAGGATCCCACATTCAAAGTAAGATACGACGAGGAAACTGGGCAGACAATAATATCTGGGATGGGAGAGCTTCATCTTGAGATTATAGTGGATAGACTTACAAGGGAGTTTGGTCTTGAGGCAAGAATTGGTAAACCAGAGGTAAACTATAGAGAAACCATTACAAAAGAGGTTAAACAGGAGGGAAAGTACATAAGGCAGACTGGTGGAAAGGGTATGTATGGTCATGTTGTCTTGAGGATATACCCACTTAAAGACAAGAAGTTTGAGTTTAAGAATAGTATTAAGGGTGGAGTAATTCCTGAACAGTTTATTCCTGCAGTTGAGGAGGGAGTAAAAGGCGCTCTTGAAACAGGGATTGTGCTTGGATATCCTGTTATAAATGTTGGAGTGGAACTTCTTGATGGTTCATATCATCCTGTAGATTCATCTGAAATAGCCTATAAGATTGCAGCATCCAAAGCTTTCAAAGAGGGAGCAAGAAAAGCTGATCCAATACTTCTTGAACCTATAATGAAGGTGGAGGTTATCACGCCAGAGGAGTATCTTGGAGATATTCTCTCCAGCATATCCTCAAGAAGGGGAAAGGTATCAAAGATTT
Source organism: Caldisericia bacterium (assembly GCA_021158845.1). Taxonomy (NCBI): domain Bacteria; kingdom Pseudomonadati; phylum Caldisericota; class Caldisericia; species Caldisericia bacterium. Next base: position 261 of record JAGGSY010000123.1, on the reverse strand, counting down.
CCCTTGAGGGAAATCTAAGGATTGTAGACGCCCTTGTTCCTCTTGCAGAACTTTTTGGTTACGCTACTGAACTTCGTTCTGTAAGTCAGGGAAGGGCAAGCTATGTTATGCAATTTTCACATTACCAAGTTGTGCCTAAACCCGTGTATGAGAAAATTCTCAAGCGGGTTAAGGGAATTAGCTAATAATTTTAAAGGAGGTTCATTATGGCCAAAGAGAAATTTGAAAGAACTAAACCGCATGTGAATGTTGGAACCATTG
>JAGGSY010000122.1 GCA_021158845.1 Caldisericia bacterium | reverse complement strand
TGGTGTGTTTTGTTTAAAGCAACGTTGAACGTAGAACCTCGAACATAAAGCGCATTAACGCATCCACGCATCAACACATCCGGCGGGCAGCAAAGAATTATAGGATTTTTCCCGAAACTAGAGTTAAGTTACTTGACTTGAGGTGTAATTTATGTATTTTAGCATCCAAGGAGGAAAAGATGAAAGAGGTTTACTCCACCCCTTATCTTGTTGAGGCAGATATAGTAAAATCCATACTGGAAAGCAGTGGAATAAAGTGTTTTCTGAGAGATGAAAATATTGCCTCTTCCTATCCTGCGGTTACCTTTTACACACAGGTTAGAATAGTGGTGGACGATGAGGATTATGAACTCGCAACCAGGATAATCAAAGAGTATCTCCAGAAAAAGAAAGAATAATCCTTATGAGCAATGAACTACTCTGGTTCATATTCATTATAGTTGATCTTTCTCTATCACTCCTTGCCTTTCGCATCTGGGGAAAGTCAGGGGTGTATGTCATGGTAGCTACAGGAACAATTGTCTGTAACATTCAGGTCATAAAGACAGTTCAACTTTTTGGTATGGTTGCTACCCTTGGTAATATTGTCTATGCCAGCATATTCTTCAATACAGATATACTCTCAGAGGTCTACGGTAAAAAAGAGGCAAGGAAAGCTGTATGGATGGGATTTTTTGCGCTTATAAGTGCTACGGTTGCCATGCAATTTGCAATAAGGTTTAAACCTGATATAAGCGATACAATGCAACCACACCTCAAGGCTATTTTCACCTTTATGCCCAGAATTGTAATTGCCAGCTTATCCGCCTATGTTATCTCACAACATCATGATGTATGGGCTTTTCATTTCTGGAAAAAAATAACCAAAGAACGCCATCTATGGATTAGAAATAATCTAAGCACAATGGTAAGCCAGCTCATCGATACAACTGTATTTACCTTTTTAGCCTTCTGGGGTGTATTCAGCCTGCCGGTCTTCTGGCAGATATTTCTCACCACTTACTTATTTAAGTGGATTATTGCTGTAGTTGACACTCCCTTTCTTTATCTTGCCAGGTGGACCGTTAGAAACAGGAACTATCCCGACCTTAAATCCAGATCTTCTTGATTTTACAGGAAAGTATTAGACTTTTCCTTATTTAAGGGGGAGCAGCGCAAGCGTTGAGGGGGAAATGCGAAGCATTGCCCCCTCAATTAACTTGATTTTACAGGAAAGTATTAGACTTTTCCTTATTTAAGGGGGAGCAGCGCAAGCGTTGAGGGG
>JAGGSY010000121.1 GCA_021158845.1 Caldisericia bacterium | reverse complement strand
TGGTGGGAAAACTAATGACCCAAAATTATTTATTAAAAAAATAAATAATTTCATCCTAAATCTGTTTGGGAGAGATAATTTTAAAGATCAAAATATATCCGAAGATTTAATTGATGGGTTCATAGAGAGGGTGCTTTTGGATAAGGGATTGCCTGAGATTTCACCTGTTGATATTAATTCAGAAAGTTTACAAAAAATATTTAAAGAGATCCTTTATACTTAATCTTGGTGATATATGTTTATGAACGAAATGCTAACTTCGAAGGAATTCCTTGAGGAATTGGTGAGGTATGGAATAGATTTTTTCTGTGGTGTTCCTGATTCTGTAATACGCAAATTAATTGAACTCATACCCGAAACAGGTATCCCTTATGTAAATGCTACCTGTGAAGATGTTGCTGTTGGTGTGTGTGTGGGTGCTTATTTAGCTGGGAAAAAACCTTGTCTGCTAATGCAAAATTCTGGTCTTGGGAACGCTAGTGACGCTATTGTTACATTAAACACATTATATAAGATCCCCCTTTTATTTATAATTAGTTGGCGTGGTTTTGACGGACGTGATGAAGTGCAACATTTAGATTGGGGAAAAATTACACTTCCTTTCCTTGATACTATTGGGCTGCCATATATGTTAATATCCAAGGATAATTATAAAGAAAACATAAACAAAGCTATGAGCATGATAAATAATCAAAATATATCCGTTGCATTGGTTGTCCGTAGGGGGTATTTAGATGAGAAGAGATGAAGCTATAAAAGCGGTATGTAAAGCAGTTGATATAAAAAGCGTATTGATATTTGCTAACGGGAAGATAAGTAGAGAAGGTTATCTAAAGTGTGATAGCAAAAGAAACTTCTATATGTTAGCTTCCATGGGCAAAGCTTCATCTATAGGTCTTGGAGTCGCATTAAGTAAACCCAATAGAACTGTTATTGTATTTGATGGTGATGGAAATATTCTAATGAACTTGGATAATCTGGCAATGATAGGATACTTCCAACCAAGAAATCTTATTCATATTGTCCTAGATAATGAAATTTATGCTACCACTGGTTGGCAAGAAACATTATCAGAGAAAATAGAACTAGATAAAGTTGCTAAGTCGTGTGGTTATAATAATGTGTTTAATGTTGAAACAGAGAAAGAGATCATAACCGCAGTAGAAGAATGTTATAGGTTAGATGGTCCTCATTTTATCCTCATTAAAATTGATAAAGAGGAAATAAAAGGTACAAAAATAATTCCTTACAGCCCTCCAGAAATAAAGGATCGATTTATGGAATCATTACGGGGTGATGGAGAATGACAAACACGCTTAGAATAAAAGATCGTGTCATCGGGGGGGATAATCCTTGCTTTATGATAGCTGAAATTGGACTGAACCATAATGGAAGCATAAAGATTGCCAAAAAACTTATTGATAAGGCATGTGAGGCTGGTGCAGATTGCGTTAAATTTCAGAAAAGAAATGTAAATACTTTAGCTATAAAAGAAGTCTTAGATGCTGAAGATAATAGATTTCCTGAATTTGGAAAAACATATAGAGAAATAAGAGAATATCTTGAATTCTCTCAAGAGCAATATGAAGAAATAAAGCAATATTGTGATAAAAAGAATATTATTTTTCTATGCTCTGCTTTTGATATTGAGTCCGCAGATTTTTTAGAGCAACTTGGCGTTGAAGCATATAAAATCGCTAGTCATTGTTTAACAAATTTACCTTTAATAGAACATATTGCAAGAAAGGGCAAGCCCATGCTTGTCTCAACAGGAATGTCTACTATCGATGAAATTGACGAAACTGTAATGCTGATAAAAAAGTATAATTGTCCTTTTATGTTATTTCATTGTGTGTCATCTTATCCACAATCTGCCGAAGAATCTAATCTAAAAATGATAAATGTGTTAAGCAAAAGATATAATGTACCTGTTGGTTATTCTGGACACGAAATCGGTATAATTATATCTCTTGCAGCGATCGCTCTTGGTGCTAAAGCCATTGAAAGACATTTCACGCTTGACAGAAACATGATTGGATTTGATCACAAATTATCTTTACAACCTGAAGAGCTTAAAGAACTAATAACAAAAGGGAGAGAGATTGAAAGAGCTTTAGGTTCTGGTGAAAAAAAAATCACAGATAAAGAATGGATTACCAGAAAAAAATATCACTATTCAATTGTTTCAAAGGTAAATATTCCCAAAGGAACGATAATTACAAAGAGTATGTTAACAGCAAAAAATCCAGGCACAGGTCTTGAAACTCGCTACTTACCTAAAATAGTAGGTAAAAAAGCTGTAGTTGACATAAAAGAAGATGAGATTATAAGATTTGATATGATAGAAAAAAATCATAAACCTAAGATAACACAACCAAATCCTATTTCCAAAGCCGGGAAAGATAATAGAGATAAAGGGAATAGATGAAGCGAAGAGAATAGAAGGAATTTACAAGATTCATCTTAATGATGATATAAAATTAGGAGGCAAAATAGAAAGGGTAACAGATCATACAATGAGAAAAGGATATGTGATAGCACTTGGAGAAACTCGTGAGCAAGCAGTTA
>JAGGSY010000120.1 GCA_021158845.1 Caldisericia bacterium | reverse complement strand
TTACAATAGTACATCCGATCTATACACCTATTTCTATGAAAAAAGCTGGAATATACTAAAACCAGATGGTTTTTCTTGTTTTATCTCAAGTAACAAATGGATGAGGTCTAAATACGGCCGAAAACTGAGGTATTTTCTTAAAAATAATTGTAAAGTTGTTATTTTGATAGACTTTAATGGTTATTCTGTATTTGAAGCTACTGTTGATACAAACATAATCTTATTTAAGAAGACACAACCCAATAAAGAACATAAAGTAAAATTTGTTAATGTACAGAACGAATTAGGAGGAGATGATATAATTTCATTTATTGAAAAAAAACAGAACATTATTTCACAGATAAAACTTGATGATTATTGCTGGACACTTGCAGATGAGAGGATTCTGAAACTCAAAGAAAAAATAGAAAGTATAGGGGAACTTTTAAAAGATTTGGATGTGAAGATTTATTATGGAATAAAAACAGGTTTTAACAAAGCGTTTATCATAGATAATGAAACAAAAGAAAGATTATGCAAAGAAGACCCAAAAAGTGCCGAGATTCTGAAACCAATATTACGAGGACGAGATATTGGTCGGTATTATTATAAGTGGGCAGGATTGTGGTTAATTGCAACTTTTCCTGCGTTACATTTAAATATTGATAAATATCCTGCTATTAAAAGATATTTGTTGAGTTTTGGGATAGAGAGATTAGAACAGTCTGGTGAGACTTTACCCGATGGTACCAAAGCAAGAAAGAAAACAGGGAATAAATGGTTTGAAACGCAAGACAATATTGCTTACTACTCTGAATTTGAAAAAGAAAAAATTGTTTGGCAAAGGGTGACGCAAACGAGGAGATTTGCCATTGTCCCTCCAGGTATATACTCTGAAGATACAACACATTTTATTACTGGCCAAAATTTACGTTACTTATTAGCAGTGCTAAATTCCGTTCTTTTTGAATTTGTTTTTTATAAATTTTACCAAGGTGGTGGTATACAAGGTGAAATTAAGGGAGAGTTCATAAAGAGATTTCCCATACCCCAAATTTCTAACATAGAACAACAACCATTTATAGACCTTGTCAACAAAATCCTCCCTCTCTCCCAATCCGATGACTATCTTGAAAATCCACAAAAACAGGTAAAAGTCAAAGAATACGAACGCCAGATTGACCAGTTGGTGTATCAATTATATGGGTTAACAGAAGAAGAAATAAGAATAATCGAGGGAAAAGACAGGATATGAAAAGAGTGCCGACAATAGTAAAGCAGCTATTACAAAAGGCAAGAGATTCTGCAATGCTTGCTGTCGAGTATTATAATAAACCAGCAGTATCTTTCAAATCAGAAGGATATATCACAATGATGATAATTGCTTGGAATTCATTATTTCATGCATATTTTTTAAAAAATAAGATTAAACCTTTCTATCGTAAAAAATCTGCTGAAGGGAAAAGACCAAGATATGAGTATGTTTTTGAAACTCTGCCTGATGGGAAAAAAATAAAGGAAAAGCGATGGTGGGAACTGAGTGAATGTGTAAAGCAGTACTTTCAAGGTGACAACAGCTCTCCTGTCAGAAAGAACTTAGAATTTTTCATTCCGCTCAGAAACATGATTGTCCATAGACACATACCTGAACTTGATGATTCTATATTTGGTGAATGTCAAGCATTATTAATCAATTTTGACAATTTCATTAAGCAGCATTTTGGGGAAAAATATGCAATTAAGCAATTTTTATCCTTTAGTTTACAATTAGCGAAGACACCAAAGAACTTTATAGGAGCTTCTAAAGAAGAACTAAGAAAAAAGAAGGTGGAGGAAATCATTCAATATATAAAAACCTTCCGTTCATCACTTACAACGGAACAATTTGAATCTCCAGAATATTCATTTAAGGCAATTCTAATTCAGGTTAGAAACCACCAAAGTAGGGATGCACTACCATTAAAATTTATACACGAAAAAGACTTAACAGATGAACAAAGAGAAAAATTAAAAGATATTGGTGTTGTGTTGATAAAAGAAAAACATATTCAAATGGATAAGATTCCTGAAAATTTTACATTAAGTTATGGTGAATTAAAAAGCAGAATAAAAGAAAACATCCCTCATATTAAAAATCCACAATTTGAAAAGTATAAGAAATATTTGAGAATTAGATATAAGGATAAATTAGCGTATGAGAGAATTCATAATCCACGGAGTAAAAAATCCCAATCAACTTGGTACTATGACCCAAAAATTATTGATGAATTTAAAAAGTTATGCCCATCCATTACATCTCAAAACAAAACAATTGTAAAACGGATAGAACACTTGGTTGACCTATTTCTCTCCCTCACCCAATCCGAAGACTATCTTGAAAATCCACAAAAACAAGCCAGAGTCAAAGAATACCAACGCCAGAT
>JAGGSY010000119.1 GCA_021158845.1 Caldisericia bacterium | reverse complement strand
ATGGAGATATTATATAAAAAAATGTGGGAAATAGACAAATACCAGGCCAGGAAGATGTTAATTGAAAGTTATCAAAAAACAGGAAGTATTAAAAAAACAGCTTATTTATGGAGGACTTCCCGGAATGTAGTAAGGAAATGGGTAAGGAGGTGGGCGGTTGTCAAGATTTTTGTGTCTGGCTCACCTCCTCTCTTAATAAATCTGTCAAGATTTATTTTTTCTTTTTTTCTTTTCTTTTTTCTTTTCAAAGATCTTTTTATTTTTATTTATACCCTTGCCCTTAGCCTTACCCTCTCATTTCTTACGGTCTCTTCGCCTCTTTGACGAAGGCCTACATTACTTCATACAGTGTCTAAGGGCATCTTGAAAAGGCAGGGCGGCCTATTCTTTACCTTACAGTGTCTACCTATTTTCATAGATAGCCTTATGGGGGTTGACCGGTCTCACCCTGCCTCTCTGCCACCTTCTTGTTATTTCTTCTCTTTTATAATATTGCTTATTTTTACAAACTGAAAACATTATCCTTAACATCTTCGCTGCTATAGATGTTATTACTTTCATCTTATTTTCTTTTGGATTCTTTATCCATTTCATTTTATATCGGTATAATTCCTTTATCTCGGGATTCTTTGCTATTCCATTTGTCGCTGCCATATATCCTGCATACCTTAGTAAATCTCTCCCTCTTCTGCTTATCTCTAATCCACTCTCCCTCTTCCCTGAACTATTCTCTACCAGGTTCAATCCAGCAAGTTTCTCTATCTGTGAACTATTCCTGTATTTACTTATATCTCCTACCTCCCCTAAAAATAATGACCCTATTGTCACTCCTACACCAGGGATGCTTAATAAATATTCTTTATATCCTGTTTTCTCTAAATAATTCCTCATCTCTCCCTTTATCCTTTCTTTTCTCTCCTTCAATACTTTTATATCTTTTATTATCTCTTTTAAATGTCCTTTCGCTGTTTTACTCCCTTCTTTTATCCCTATGGACTCCTTTGCTTTCTCATATAATCTCTCTATCTTTTCTCTTTTATATTTCCCTCTACTTTCTCTCTTCAATATCCTATTTAATCTCTTTATCCCTAATCTCCTTATATCTTCCGGAAGAGGAAAATGTTCTAAACAGTAAATTGAACTTTTACCATATATATCTGAAAAACATCTCTTATACTCGGGAAAATATTTACTTAAAAAGTTGTTGACATAATTCTTGCTTTGCATTAAAGATTTATTTGTCCTCCTCCATGCTAAATTTAACTCTCTTAATTCAGCATATATCCCTTCTGATAAAGTGGGTTGGAAAAATTTACTCTGCTTACATAAATCTGCTATTAAATAGGCATCTTTGATGTCGTTCTTGCTCTGTGTATTATCTAAAAGCTCTTTCATCTGTTTTGTATGGAATGGATTAACTATTACCACCTTATATCCTTTATCCTTTAAATAATATGCCAACGGCTTCCAGTAATCTCCTGAAGGCTCCATACTAAACAGAATGTTGTGGTCAACTCCAGAAAAACCATTTATCATCTCTTCTATTCTTTTAAATCCTTCTCTGTTATTACTTATCTTTTTCGCTTTCCCTTTCGCTTCCCCATAATTGTCAATGAACTGCACACAATGCCTTTCTTCTCCTATATCTATCCCTGCTATCATCTTTTGCTTCTTTACCAATTCTATCTTCTCTCTCTTTATCATCTGTCCCCCCTTTTTAATTCAATATTTTACTACAGAGGACAGATTTACTAAGAGAGATTTTTCCCATTTTCAAAGACCTTTTTTATTATAGTAATCTTTTTACACTTTTTCTTATTATCAATTCTGTCGGTAAAATTATTCTTTCATTTTTGATAG
>JAGGSY010000118.1 GCA_021158845.1 Caldisericia bacterium | reverse complement strand
GGGAGAGATGGACGAGAGTAAGTGGAAATAAATCATGAAAACTGTTGGGATAATAGGCGGAATGGGTCCAGAGGCAACTCTGGACCTTTTTTACAAGATAATCAAGAATACACCAGCAAAGAAAGATCAGGAACATATTCACTTAATAATAGACAACTATCCCCAAATTCCTGACAGAACTCAGTTTATCCTTGGTAAGGGAGAGAACCCTCTTCCATATCTTTTGAGATCTGCAAACTTACTGGAAAATGCAGGAGTAGATGCTATATGTATGCCGTGCAATACAGCTCATTTCTTTGTGGATGATATAAGGAAAAACATAAATGTTCCTTTTATAAGTATAGTGGAAAGTGTCCTTAAGGATATAAAGAAGAACCAGAGAGATGCAAAAAGAATTGGACTTTTAGCCACAGAGGGAACAATAGCTGGAAAGGTATATCATAGTGTCTTTGAGAAAGAGGGATACACAATTGTAGTTCCAAAAGTAAGTGTCCAGAAGAAGTTGATGGATGTTATATATTCGGTAAAAGCTGGGAGAGTCAAGGAAAAAGCAAATCTTTTGCAGGAGTGTATTGATAACTTAAGTAATGAGGTTGATATCCTTATCGCTGCATGCACAGAGATACCGATCCTTATTCCATATATTAAAAGTAGTATTCCTATAATTGATGCAACTTTCTCCCTTGCAAAGAGTGTGGTGGAGTTTGCCCTATCTGATTAGATTCCTTGGTCTATTTCAATATCACTCATATCTATTTTTTCCATAACCTCCACCTCCACATGGGCAACATCTATAATCCTATTTATAGCTTCAATCAATCTTTTACCCATGGGAGATTCAAGACCCTTTTTCCACTTATCCAGTGATTCCACTGTATATCTCACATAAAAGACATTGGATTCACCATACAGAGGTTTATAGACATCAAAATCCTTTGCACCCCACTCTCTTTGAATGGGCATAAACTCTCTGAGCCAGTTTTTAAAGTCCTCCATACTCTTCCCTTCCTTTAATCTGTCCTTGTAAATGATGTAATACATTTTATACCTCCTTTCAAATTTTTCCCCTTAACATGTCAAATGAAAAGCCCCAATAACCTTTTTATTTTTTATCAACTCATTAAATTTTTTAACAGCTTCCCCCGTTTTATCATATACAAGGTCTATTCCTTCACTCTTTAGCTTCTTTACAAGTTCCTCATCAATCTTCATATACCCATAGTATCCTGTTCCAACAACAAGGATATCTGGTTTCTCAATAAATACTTCAAATATATCACTCTCCCTCAAATAATGTCCTTCCTCTCTCCACCAATTATCCATAATTCTTTCAGGAAATATTATCAAATCCTTTTTATATACCTTTCCATTTATTTTCATCCAGCCGAAACCATAACCTTCAATTTTCATAGTTTGTATCCAAATTTTCTTAAAAGCTCTTTTCTCTTCTTTATATCTTCTTCGTTCTCAACACCCTTTGGAGAAAAACCATCAACAACGCCTAAAACTGCTCTTCCCTGTTCTGTCTCATATACAACAACTTCCATTGGGTTTGCACTTGCAGCAAAAATCCTTACAACCTCTGGAACCATTTTGATCTTGTTAAGAATATTTATGGGAAATGCATCTTTCAAAAATATTATAAAGAAGTGCCCTGCTCCAACATTTTTCGCATTCTTTACAGCAAGTTTTACAAGTTCATCATCGTTTCCTGAGTATCTCACAAGACATGGACCAGATGCCTCATTAAAGGCAAGACCAAACTTTATTCCTGGGCATGATGTGATAAGCGCTTCATGTATATCCTCAACAGTTTTTATAAAGTGGGATTGTCCAAGTATAACATTTAACTCCTCTGGGTTTTCAATCTTTACAACCTTTATCTCCATATTTCCCTCCTTTGAGTTTTCTTCAATTTTATTTTACCAAATCAAATGAAAAAACTCACATCTTTGAATACAAGGAAAGACACAAGAAGGGCAAGAGCTTCTGAAAAAATCAAAATAAGCCAGAGAAAAACTGCCCTTTTAAATTTTATATCAAGTATTGCTTCTATGAAGAGAAGAGTGACTATAATTCCCAATAACGCCCCAAGTTTTCCTGGATAATAAAGCCTAAAAACCCACTGTGAGAATATAGACACAATAAGAATGAGACTGGACTTAGGAGGTTTTAGATCTTTTATCTTTAAAATTTTCCCTCCACCGTATAAGAGAAAATCTCCAAGGATAAGATAAACAGCATATAGAAAAATTGTTGGAGTATCCAATCCGGGAAGCCTCATCTCTCTTCTCTTACAACTTCCACACTTATAAACTTTGTTGGCTTTCTAAGCTCTATCTTCTCAACCCTTACAGGGAAACCAAATATATAGTTTATAGCATCTCCATTTACCACTTCCTCCTCAAACTTAACCACAATCTCATCCCCTTCATTTGGATTGGGTACAACCATCCTCAAAGGGATGAAAAGATAGTCATCAAAGGAAAAGGATAGAAGTTTCTCTTTTATATCCTCATGAAGTATACCTGAACACTTAGGATATATCTTCACATTTTTTAGAAATGCTCTCTCAGCCTTTTTTATTTGATGAACCTTTAGTGTGGAGACTACTCTCTTATCTTCAAATTTGTAAAACTTCCATCCTGTTCCCATAAAAAACAAGGGATTCGTATGTCTTGACAAAATGAAGATAAAGGAATAAAATAGTGCGACGATGAGAAAAGTTATTATTAAACTTTTTCTTTTCATGGAATTAATTATACCACCGAAAGGAGGTGAAAGGTGGATATAGAAGCTCTTAAAATCGCCTTCCTTATTTTTCTTATAAGATTTGTTGGAATGACAATGGCAGGTCTCAGGACAATATTTATGGTTAAAGGGTACAAGTTATGGACATTTGTTATATCTTTCTTTGAGACAATAATATATATTTATGGTTTAAGTCTTGTATTAACCCACCTTGATAATCTTGTGAATATAATTGTTTATGCTCTTGGTTTTGCACTTGGAAACTACTTTGCCATATTTATAGAGGAGAAAGTTGGTATTGGAGTTGAAACATTCATTGTTGTGCCATCAACAGGAGGAATTGACCTTGCATTTAAGTTAAGGAAGGAAGGTTATGTATTAACGGAGTTGGATGGCAAAGGGTATCATGGAGATAAAAAGGTACTTTATGTAACAATGCCTAAAAAGAACACAAAGAAGTTTGAAAAACTCCTTAAAAAGGAGGATCCAAAAGCTTACTATTTAACCCTTGAGACAAAAAGGATCAAAAAGAACAACAATATAATAAGAGCATAACTCATAAATTATTCAGACTAAAATGCTATAATAGAGTAAATGGGAGATTTTCTTAATATTCTTTTAAAAATCCTCCTTGCCTTTGTCTTTGGAGGATTAATTGGATTTGAAAGAGAGAGAAGGAATAGACCAGCAGGACTTAGAACTCACATTCTTGTATCTGTAGGTTCTGCCTCATTTACAATAAGTTCCATATACTTTTATAAACTATTTGGAACTGCCAACGACCCCAGCCGAGTTGCTGCAAATATTGTAGTTGGCATTGGTTTTTTAGGTGCAGGGACTATTATAAAAGAAGGTTTTTCTGTAAAAGGATTAACCACTGCTGCAACTATCTGGGTTTCTGCCGCAATTGGACTTTCATGTGGTCTTGGACTCTATTTACTCGCTTTTCTTGTCTCCCTTTTAACATTCCTCACTCTAATACTTTTAAGGAATTTTGAGATTGAGACTTTTGGAAAAAAGGATAGGAAGAAAAGGATTCTTATGGTTAAAGTTACAGATGAACCAGGTCAACTTGGAAAAATTGGAACAATTCTTGGAGAGCATGGAATAAATATAGAGAATGTAAAATTTGAGAGAGGGGAGACATATCTAAATATAATTCTTTATATAAGCGTTCCCAAAGACCTTAAGATTGATGAACTTGTAGGAAATCTTTCAGAGGAAAATTGGATTTTAGAAGTTAATGTAGAATGAGAAGAGGTTATGCAGATTTACCTCTTCATGGAGGTAAGGCACCAAAATGGCTTTTCTCTCGTATGGTTAAGCTTGCAAGGGAGATTACCCTTTCAATAGTTATAAACTTTGGTAGAGACGAGTTTATAAAAAGAATTTCTGATCCAGTTTGGTTTCAATCCTTTGGATGCATACTTGGCTTTGATTGGCATTCATCTGGTATTACAACAACAGTTACAGGTGCATTAAAAGAGGGACTTAAAAACATCGAGGGAGAGATTGGTATATTCTTTGCAGGAGGTAAAGGAAAAAGAGGAATAAAGACGCCTGAAGATATAGAGAGATGGGGAGAGAGGGGATTTATAAATTTTAAAACAGCAAATGAACTTAAAAGGATATCAAGACTTGTGGCAAAGGTGGACTCCCATGGACTTCAGGATGGTTTCTCAATATATCATCACTTTTTTATATACACAAAGGATGGGAAATGGGCAGTAATTGAGCAGGGGATGAAAATAGAAGGTAGGTTTGCAAGAAGGTATCACTGGTTATCAGATGAGGTAAAGAGTTTTGTGAGTGATCCTCATAAGGGTATAGTCTCTGAAAGAAAAGAAAAACCATTAAATCTTATCGATTCAAGTATAGAATCCACAAGAAAAGAGATTGTTAAAATATCAAAAGAAATTTCACTAAAGGAGTTGGGTAGGATAAAAGATGTCAAGAAGATAAAATTTCAGAAGATAAAATTTCCATACCATCACCCAATATTCTTTGAAGATTATAATGAAAAAAGACTTATGAATATAGTGGCAAAATTAAAGGAATTACCCCTAAATAGTTTTGAGGAACTTCTACTTGTAAAAGGAGTGGGGGCAAAAACTTTAAGGGCGTTGGCGCTACTTTCACATCTTATATTTGGTTCAGACCTTTCCTTCAAAGACCCTGTGAGTTTTTCCTTTGCCCATGGAGGAAAAGATGGATATCCATATCCTGTGGATAGAAAAACATACGATGAATCAATAGAGATATTAAGAACTGCTGTTGAAAAGGCAAAACTTGGATACACTGAGAAAATGAAAGTTTTAAAAAAACTATCCCATCTTTAGGATTTTTCTTAAAAGCTCACCGGTGTAAGATGTTTTCACCTTTGAA
>JAGGSY010000117.1 GCA_021158845.1 Caldisericia bacterium | reverse complement strand
ACCTAGATAGCTGCATAGCCTATATGAAACACCCATTTAGAAGGTGGAGGCATATAAGGACTACAAATATCATAGAACGTAGTTTTAATCTAAATTTAATTGACATATTCAAATTATAATATTTTATCCAAAAATAATTTTAAGTCAGATAAAATATTATTCCAATCATATTTCTGAGCTGTAATTTTTGCATTTTTTCCTATAAAGTCTCTTTCTGCGTCGTGTGCTAATAATCGTTCAATTTCACTTACATAAGCTTTTACGTTCCCTTGCGGCACAAGAATACCATTTTGATATTGTATAAATATTTTTTTGAGATTAGGTAATTCAAATGCTACCGCTGGCTTGCCCAAAGCCATGTATTCAAAAATCTTGATAGGATAACCATATACATTGTCTCCTTTATCAATATACGGACACAAGCAAACATCTGCTTGAGCCATCCAATAGATAACCTCGGTATTAGGCAAAGAGTCCGTGATTTGGACAGAAACAGAGCCTTGTTTCTTTGGAATATTCTTATCTATCCACTTTTTGCATTTTGAATTTCCAATAGGACCAACAAGCATAACCCTAATTTTGCCTTTGTGTTGGGAAAGCTCATTAATGATTTGAGGAAAATACCTTAAATGCAGAGGTCGCATTGGACCAACATAAAAAAGCAAAAAATCTTGGAAGCTATTTTTTTTAGATTTTTTTTGCACATAAGAAAAATTTCTAATGTATTCCAAATCCACACCATTAACATGAGCGTATATTTTACTGTCAGAAATATTAAATGAATCTTTTACAACTTGGGGAAAAATAGTAATAACATAGTCAGCCTTGTGAATCATAAGACGCAGGAAGCTGTATGATATAATAGATATTATCAAATCTTTTAAAGAAGCAATACTCCACAATTTTTCTTCCTTAAAAAAATCCCAATGCTTAATAGGATTATCCCACAAATCCAAAATCCACTTACATCCTAAGAATCTTTTCATCAAATAGCCAGTAACTATACTGGCAAAATACCAATTAGAGTAAACAACATTGGGAAAAGAATTTTTTGCAAGCTCCAGCCCTTTTATAAAAGCCCATAAGATAAAAGGTAGGTTTTTTTGACTATCCTCCCAAATGTTAACAGACTTAAAATATGGCAACATCCACTCAGTTTCAGGATATTTATATTTCATAATCAAATGGGTACAGTAGTTTGTGGCTAAAAATTTCGCTTTCTGAAATGAATTTGTATTAGGATAAGGGCTTATTTTTGGTGTTATGTAAATAATCTCCTTTTTTTTCATTATATTAACCCAAGTTGCTACCTGATAGAAGATTATTTTATAATAGACAAAAATTCTTTTAGGGAAAAAAGATGAGGGAGATTGAAGTAATTACTATTTATTGCATCATAGATGATATACTCAAAAGCTTAGGCTGGAAAGATGACAAACAAGCAAAAATGAGTTCAGCCGAGGTTCTTACTACTGCCATAATAGCTTGTCTTGCCTTTGGAGGAAATTTCACTAAAGCTCTTAATTTTATGACACTGTTTTGCTCTTATGTCCTTGAAAAAAGCAGATTTTTGAGAAGATTAAACAAATTAAAAAAAAGAAATGAATGTGATATTTTGGCAAATTACGCAAATATTTAATGCTATTCCTGTTGGATTTGTGGAAGAATACGCTATAGATTCTTTTCCAGTGAAAGTGTGTGAAAATATAAGAGCTAACAGATGCAAGATAGCACCATCAAGAGAATTCAGAGGTTATATAGCATCAAAAAAGATGTATTTTCACGGTTTAAAACTTCACATTATTGCCTCTAACAAAGGCTATGTTAAAGAATTCCTTATAACTCCTGGAAGTGTTCATGATATTAATGGTCTTTATGGACTTCCTTTAAATTTGGAAGAGGGTTCAATTCTTTACGGTGACAGAGGATATACAGATTATGAAATTGAAGACTTACTTAAGGAAGTAGAAAAAATAAACTTAATGCCGATAAGAAAAAAGAATTCAAAAAGATTTGATGCATTTAAACAATTTATTGTAAAAATGAATAGGAAATTTATAGAGACAATAGGTTCATGTCTTAATGGGTTATTTCCTAAAAAGATTCATGCTGTAACTTTGAATGGTTTTCTACTGAAACTTATTTTATTTGTGTTGGGTTTTAACGTTCAACGTCTTATAAAGGTAGCAACTTGAGTTATATTATTCTACACTTAACTGCAAAAGTTTTTAGGCACTGCCGAATTTTCTCAAAATCAATCCATAATGGATTGATTTGAAGAGGCATTATAATATGTTGAAGTTCTTCTCGTGATAAAAGAGGTTGATTTATATCTGTAATTTTGAGCACTTGCAAGATTTTTTGAATTTCCTCATCATTATCAATTATTTCCTTCAAGCGGGACTCAATGCCTTGAAATTCTCCATTTCTTGTATACTGATATATCCTTTTTTCACCGTTTTTATACAAGAGATCTATAGCGGTCTTACTTCCAAAGATAATATGATGTTTCTTTTTCCAATAACACTCCTTTCCGGGAAAGTATTCCATTTGTAAATATTTACATAAACTTTTCAACTTATAAGAAGGTGAAGAGGTTAAATCTTCTAGCTTTATAGATCGAAAAAAAGGTACAATAGTAAAATACCCTCGATGATAATTTGCCCAAGATTTACGCCAGCCTTTAAGTGCACCCCGTTTCCATCTAGAATGAGCAAAATTTAAAGGTTCTTTCCATATTAAAATATGCTTTAATTCTATAAAACTATTTTTATTGTATTTAATCTGATCTCTAACCCAAGCAAGAGATTTACTAGAATCAATTATAAACTTCAAATCAGGAATCTTTTCAAATAGAGCTTTATAAACATTTGCCTCACCATAATATTTAATTACATGCCATATGGAACATTCGGGATTATTACAGTTGCATCGAAGGCTTAGCTCAGATCTTTTTTGAGGACGAAAAAGTCCGTATAATTCCCCACACGAAAAAGCATTATTTGCATTACCTAGCATCAAATCAAGCATAGTTGAACCACTACGACCCGTCCCTCCTATCATTATTACTATTTTTTTCATAAGGATTCTCCCACTTTTTTATTTAAAGCTCTTCACATAAGTCAAAGTTATTTCATTTTTAATTTACAAATGATTTGTAATTTTGTGTAAACATTACTATTAAATAAAATGGATTTTTTAGTATTAATTATATTGTCTTAAAT
>JAGGSY010000116.1 GCA_021158845.1 Caldisericia bacterium | reverse complement strand
ACCTTCATAAAACCGCTGACAGTGCAGTTGACTTTCTGGAGACCGACCTGTTGCCTAAGGCTGGTAATGTAGTGATTGAGCCCTTCACAAAACTCAGAATATCTTGTTAATACGTTACTTACAAAAGCCCAATTTTAGCTAAATCCTAACCCATCATAACTTATATTATTTATTGCGGTTATGAAGCCAGAATTTTGAAGAAAAGAACGTTTTTGTAGGTTTTGAACCTGTCTATTTTGCAAAGTTAGGAAGGCAGAGTTTTGTGAAGATCGCCAAAATTATATTCGCTTTTTCTTGTTTGTTTGGAATTTTGCTTTCCTAACTTTCAAGAATTTGGTATCCTCTATGGGGAAAAAATGCTCGTCTTTCACAAAACCCTGGAGGATACCATGGCTATCACACGCTCTTTATTTGAACCTGGTCAGTTACCCCTTCTGAGCCGATACGACAAGCTGTTTGATAATCTCCCTCTGCTGCCCGGGGAGCATAACCACACTGGACGCCCGGCCGTTGCCAGAAATGCGATCTTGAGAGCTTCAGTCTACCGGTGTATCAGGCGTTTGCCTACACTTTCTGATTTGGTATTTGAGCTCAATAACAATCCGACGATGCTTGAAGTGGTGGGACTGGATGCATTGAAACCTGCCCCTTCTGTTGAGCGTTTCTCCAGCTTTCTGCGGGATACGCCAAACGCAGAGCTACAAAAAACACGAAAAGCTCTGGTCAGCCTGTTGCTCCAAGAACAGGTCCTCTCGGGGCGACGGATAGCTCTGGATTCTTGTCCAATCGTCATGCCGGTCAAAGAGAATAACCTTAAGACCTCCGTACGTAACCGATTTGACAAAACCCAATACCCCAAAGCTGATCCCCAGTGCCGATTGGGGGTGCTTGTTCACTATCCCAATCCCTTCCAAAAGAAGGTGAGATACTTTTGGGGCTATCGAAATCACATCATCACCGACACTGAAACAGAACTGCCTATGTGGGAGTTTACTCAACCCGCCAATGTTAGCGAGGTTAAAATAGCCATCCCCTTGCTGAGGGCTTGTCAAGAAGCATTTGGTTTAACCATGGAGGCCGTGATAGGGGATGCCGAATACGACGTTGAGTCCATTTTGGCCTACATCGTTGATGAGCTTAAAGCAGAGGCCATTATCCCCCGCAGAACAGGAAAAAATCTAGACAAAGGCTATACCGTCAAAGGCGACTGTATTATCTGCACTGCGGGGCTGCCAATGCACCGTAAAGGCAAAATGAGACCAAAGAAAACCGGTATCCTTTACTGCCAGTATTCCTGTCCGTTATACTACGACAAAAAGGTTGGTTACCAGTACATTGTGTGTCCGGTAGTTCATCCGAAATTCTTCGAGCAAAAAGGGTGCAACGTTCTTATCCGACTGGAACCAAGTGTCAGAACCAAGATAGATTATGACACAGAAAA
This sequence comes from Caldisericia bacterium, assembly GCA_021158845.1. Taxonomy (NCBI): domain Bacteria; kingdom Pseudomonadati; phylum Caldisericota; class Caldisericia; species Caldisericia bacterium. Next base: position 309 of record JAGGSY010000116.1, on the reverse strand, counting down.
ATTCAAAGACCTTTACACTACCCGAACATCAGTTGAAAGAGTCTTCTCTCGACTTCTATCCATTGCCATGCAGAATCCCACTGTAAAAGGACTCAACGCGGTGTCAAACCACTGCACGATTGCTCACATCACCGTTCTCTTGGTGGCCTTGACCGCCCACCGGAGTGGGCAAAAAGATAAGATCAGGTTCGTCAAATCGTTTGTGCCTAATTTCCTTCACACTCTCACCAAAAAGGGAGTTTTGTGAAGCCCTATAATGTAGTGATTCAAAGATTGCTACAGGACAATGGAAAAGAATTCACCACCCAC
>JAGGSY010000115.1 GCA_021158845.1 Caldisericia bacterium | reverse complement strand
TTTAAGTATAGACCTTTATTAAAAGAAACCTATAGTATTTCTCCTTTCTTCTCAAGCTTTGCTATGAGTTTTCCTTTCCTAAAGACAAGTCTCCCCGGTCTTGTTCTTAAAGCTTCTGATTCTGTTTTGGCAAAGATTATGTTGAAATCTGCAGTATTCCCTTCCTTTATTCCATAGTCATTGAGTCTCATAATCTTTTTAGAATTTTTCGTTATCATATCAAAGATAATTCCCACCTTATCTGTGGAGTTATACTGAGCTACATAAGCCATGAGAAGCCCATAATCAAGGGGATCTCCTGTTCCAAATAAGTGGAATCCATCGCATATTGTATCCTGCGCAGTGGCAACATTCACACCTGCCTCCACAAGTTCTCTAACCCTTGTAACTCCCCTTGTTCTTGGTTCAGGATCAACCCCCATTATAGCAAGCACCTGAGGATTAACACACACATTGAAATCGGCAAGTTTAAGTAGTTCTATCACCTTCTTTGCATGGGCATCGTTCTGGTATGCAAGGGATGTACAGTGTCCTCCTGTAACCCTTCCCTGATAACCCTCCTGTATGCTTCTAAACGCTGTATATTCAAGAGATTGTGCAAAAGGATCCTTTGCTTGATCTATGTGCATATCAATATCGGCATCAAACTTCTCTGCAAGCTCAAAAACAAAATCAACATGTCTTATGGATTCAGAGGATATCCACTCTGCGGCAGGCATTCCTCCAACAACATCTGCCCCCATCTTCATAGCTTCATACATAAGTTCCTCTGTGCCTTTGTCTCTGAATATTCCCTCCTGAGGAAAGGCAACAAGCTGAACATCTGCAATATCCTTTGTCTCTTCCTTTGCAAGAAGACACCCCTCAAGAGCAGTTAAACCACAATAGGTATCTATATCCACATGCCCTCTTATCTTTGTCACTCCATACTTTACAGAATCTCTTATTGCTCTTACTGCTCTCTCTTTAACATCTTCCTTTGTATAGTTTCTCTTAATCTCATGCATTATCTTTATTGATTCTTCAAGGGTCTCCTCCCTTCCAAATCTACCAGAGAGAGCTGTAAAGGCTTTATCTATATGGAGGTGTGTGTTAACAAAGGTTGGGGTTACAAGATTTCCATCCGCATCAATCACCTCATCTGCTTTAACATTAAGGTTTTTCCCGATATTTACAAATTTTCCATCTTTGATAAAGAGGTCTACATTTTCCTTCCACCCCCTAACCTTTGCGTTTTTTACAAGTAAAGACATAGGATCCTCCTTAATGTAAGTATTTTTCAGAATAATTTTATCAAAACTTGACAATTGTATCAAAATGATTTAAATATTTACTTGACAAGATTAAAAAATTTAATATAATATCTTAAAAAGATTAAGGAGGTGATGAAAATTATTAAAGGTCTACCAAGATGTCCTGTATGTGGAGAGGAGATGGTTGTAGAGAGATTAAGATGCCCTACATGTGGTATCAGTGTGGAGGGTGAATTTTTAACAAACCCATTTACATATTTAAAAGATGATGAGGTAAACTTTCTCCTTGTGTTTCTTAAGGCAAGGGGAAACATAAAGGAGGTGGAAAGAATCCTTGGAATCTCCTATCCAACGGTGAGGAACAGACTAAACAATGTATTAAAATCCCTGGGAATTGCACCTGAAGAGGAAGAGGAAAAGGTGGATGTGAAAGAAATCTTGGAGAAACTTGATAAAGGGGAGATCTCCCCTGAAGAGGCAAAGAAACTTTTAAAGAAAGGAGGATGAAATGAAGGAGGAGATTTTAAAGATTTTAAAGATGGTTGAGGAAGGAAAACTCACAAAGGATGAAGCTGTTGAGCTAATTGAGGCGTTGAAGGAAACTGAAAAGGAAGAGAAGGTGATTCCTTCAAAAAAGAGATTTCTTAGGATAAGGGTAACAAAGCAGGGTAAACCAACGGTAAATGTCACACTTCCCTTCTCCCTTGTAAAGTGGGGAATCTCCCTCGCACAGAAAATGGGTCATAAGAATTTAACTGTGGAGGGGAAAGAGATACCTGTGGATTTAAATAAACTCAATGAAGCTTTGAAAGATCCAGATTTTAAAGGGAAAATAATAGATGTCACAGATGAGGAGAAGCATGTAGAATTAGAGATTGTATAACTTGACAGCGAACATTTGTTTGATATAATGGATGCATGATGGTGACAAAGATTCTATCAAATGATGAATTGATGGAGGGAACTGGGTTAAGCAGGGAGGAACTCTCAGAAGTTTTTAAAAGAGAGGGTAAGATAAGGATAAGGATTAAAGAGACTCTTTACAACTTCTATCCAGTGGTTGGAGAGGTAAGGGCGGGGAAGCCTCTCTACATTGATGGGAAGATATACGAGTGGAGGGGCGTCCCTGATACAAGGGGTGACTTCTGGTTTAGAGTAAAGGGTGATTCAATGATAGGTTCAGGAATATTTCCCGGAGATTATCTCCTCGTTGATAGAAAACTTGATCCAAAAAGTGGAGACATTGTTGTTGCATCTGTTGATGGAGAGCTTACAGTAAAAAGGTACAGGATTGTGGATGGAAGTGCCTATCTTATTCCAGAAAATAGAAAATATGAGTGGATAAAGATGGATAAAAACACTGTAATTGTTGGAGTTGTTGTTCACCTTTCACGGGATATGTAGTTATGTGAGCACATGCTGTTTAAAGTTAGCTTTCTTAATGAAACTTATCCATAAAAATAGTGCCTTAAAAGCCGTATCAAGGACCACAGCATACCATGCTCCTGCAATGCCAAGACCCATAACCTTTACAAAGAGGTAGGAGAAGGGAATTCTTATAAGCCATACCCCAATACCAGTTGAAATCATTGGAGTTTTTGTGTTTCCTCCACCTCTGAAGGCACCACTTAAAATAAATATTGTTGCAAGAAGAGGCTGTGCAAGAGATACGATTCTTACTGCAGTTCTTGCCTGGTTTATCACATCTATCTCCCTTGTGAATATTCTTATAAGGAGATCTGGAAAGAAGAAGAGTAGAATCCCAACGCTTCCCATAAGTACCACTGTTATCTTCATTGCCTCATACGCAACCTTTTTCGCCTTCTCCATCTCACCAAAACCAACAACCTGACCTACAAGGGTTGTTGTGGCAATGGCAAAACCAAGCCCTGCATTGAAGGAGAGGGATTCAACATTTATTGCAATCCTGTGGGCTGCATATCCCTTTGGTCCAAGAGTAAGCACAATTGTCGCAAAGATGAGATTTCCAAATGTAAACATAAACCTTTCAATAGATGCCGGGAAACCTATGGATAGAATCTTACCTATTATAAAGAAATCGGGCTTTGGAAATCCGAAACTAAGCCTTACTTTTCCTTTCTTATTAAACAATACAAACAGATAGATTATAACACTTACACCTCTTGAGAGAGAGGTCGCTATTGCCGCTCCAGTTACTCCAAGGGCTGGAAAACCAAACTTTCCGAATATAAGGCAGTAGTCAAGAAATATGTTTAATGTGTTGGCAAAGGCAGTAATTTTAAAAGGTGATTTTGTATCACCAAACCCTCTGAGTATTGCACCAAACATGAAGGGAAGCACAAATACAAAGGAGGGAGCCAGTATCCAGAAGAAGTAACTTGAGGCAAAGTTTTTAAGCTCCGGTGTGGTATTAAATAGAGAGAAAATCTTATCTGAAAAGAAAATGGGAACCAGTGCAAAGACTATTGACACAAATATACCAAGATATATTGACTGATACGCTGAATACCTTGCCTTCTCCTCTCTCTTTGCCCCAACATTCTGGGAAATAAGAACCACTGTTCCTATGTTAAGGGAGAACATGACAGCCATGAATACGAATATAACCTGATTTGAAAGCCCAACGCCAGCAAGAGCGGTGGAACCAATATAACCAACAAATGCCATATCCACAAAGGAAAATATTGTCCTGAAAAGATTCTCACCAACAGCTGGAAGAGATAAGCTTATAATCTTTCTTCTTATTGCCTCTGGACGAGTTAAATCCTCTTTTGTTATCCTTATCATTTCTTCTTCAGTATCTCCTTCACCCTTTTAATGGATTCGTAAATCTCTTTCACTTTTTCTTCTGGAAGTTCTTTAACTATCTCTTTTAGCCTTTCCTTCCTTAAGGTTAGGAGTTTTTCTGTAAGTTTTTTCCCTTTATCAGTTAACTCCACAAGAACAACTCTTCTATCTCTCTCATCCCTTCTTCTTTTCACCAATGAGAGTTTTACAAGTCTATCCACAAGAGATGTAATCGTTGAATTCCTCACATCAAGGCTCTTTGCAAGATTCCCTGAACTTAAAACTTTTTCTCTGTATAGAGTAGTCAATATATAAAAATGGGATAGACCAAGATCAAGTCTTATCATCTCCCTCTTTAAATCTCTGTTTAAAATCTTATTTATCTCTCTTAGATTCTCATCTATCTCTTTTACATAATTTATTCTCATATTCTAAATTTTAGATTATCTAAATATTTTTGTCAATGATTTTTTAAGTTATACTTTAACTATGGAAATAAAAGACATTGACACACCGTTTGTTTATGTTGATTTAGAGAAACTTGAGGAAAATATAAGGGATATGGCAAATTTCTCTAAGGAAAATAAAGTTTCCCTTCGCCCCATGGTAAAGACCCACAAAAGTATATGGATAGGAAAACTTCAGGAAAAGTATGGGATAGATGGAATCCAGTGTGCAAAGATAGGAGAGGCAGAGGTCTTTAGTGA
>JAGGSY010000114.1 GCA_021158845.1 Caldisericia bacterium | reverse complement strand
GACATAGTCTTGAAGTAATAGATTACTACAGGATTCTTGAGATGCTCAAAGATAAGTGTCATACCCCTATGTGTAGGGAAATACTCTCAACTTTTTCACCTTCTTCAGATTTTGAGTTAATTAAAGACAGCATAAAGGAAACAGATGAAGCCAAAGATTTCATTAACAATGAAGGTGGATTGAGTTTTTCCTCCTATCAGGATATGGAGGATATAATCAAAAAGGCGAAGGTAAGGAGTATCCTCTCTGGAGAAGAACTCTGGAAGACAAAGGAGAACCTCTCGCTTTTTGAGGAGATAAGGAGAGAATTTGAGGAGAAGAAATTAAAATACCCGTATCTTTATAGAACTGCCTCAAAATTAAAGAAATTCACTGATCTTAGAAAAGAGATTGAGAAATGTATAGATGAAGAAGGAAATGTTAAAGATGATGCATCCAGTGAGTTAAAATCCATAAGGAGGCGTATAAGAAGCTTAAGACAAAAGATCATTGAAAAGTTAGAATCCTTATTTACTCTCTCCACATACAAGAACATGATCTCAGATCATGTAATAACTGTAAGAAATGGAAGATATGTGATTCCCATAAAAAGAGATTTTATATCCTACTTTCCATCCATTGTACAGGATACCTCTGGTTCAGGCAAAACCCTATTTGTTGAACCGCAATTTATAGTTCAGAAAAACAATGAATTGATAGAACTTAAAGGAAAGGAAGAACAGGAAGTAAAGAAGGTTTTAACGGCACTATCCAATCGTGTGTCAGATAGAATAGATGACATAGAAACTGCTGTAAGTATTGTGGGATTTCTTGATTTTACATTCCTCAAGGGGAGGGTATCCAACGAATGGGGTTGTGTTTCCCCTGTATTTGTGGAAAGGAAGAAGGTAAAAATAGAGGAGGGGAGACACCCCCTCATTGATAAGGAGAGAGTTGTTCCAATATCCCTTGAAATAGGCGAGAAATTCAGAATACTTATAATAACTGGTCCCAACACTGGAGGCAAAACTGTAACATTAAAAACTATAGGTCTATTTGTGGCTCTTGCACAGAGTGGTTTTCATGTTCCTGCAAAATATTTTGAGACTGGAATTTTTAATGAAATACTCGCTGATATTGGCGAAGAGCAGAGCATTGAGCAGAGCTTATCCACATTTTCATCCCACATGAAACATATAGTTAGGATACTTGAAAAATGTGATGATAAATCTCTCGTCCTATTGGATGAACTTGGAGCGGGAACTGACCCTGAGGAAGGAGCAGCCATTGCTCAAGCTATAACTGAGTATCTTCTTAAAAAGAAATCTATTGTAGCCATTGCTACCCATTATCCAAGACTCAAAGAGTTTGCATATAAGGTGGAGGAGGTTGAAAACTGCAGTGTTGGATTTGATCCCAAAACTCTTAAACCAACATACAAACTCCACATTGGAATACCTGGAGAAAGCCACGCATTAACAATTGCTACCCATCTTGGAATTGAAAAAGAGGTTATAGAAAAAGCAAAAGAGATACTTGGCGAGGAACATCTTGCAAAGGAAGTCATAATAAACAAAATGAAGAGAGATCAAACAATCATAGAAAAGAATAAACTCTCAATAGAGGAGACAAAGAAAGAGATAGAGGAGAAAAAGGAGGAACTTGAAAATCTCCTTAACGAAATAAAAGAAAAGAGGAAAGAGTATCTATTAAACGCAAAGAAAGAGGCTTTAAAAATTATTGAAGACACAAGAAGAAGGATGGAAGAACTCTTGAAGAATATACCCAAAGAGAGGAAGGTTGTTCTTGAGGAGAAGAAAGAACTTGAGAAGGAGGAAGAAAAGATAGCTGAAGAGATAGTCTCCGAGGAGAGAAAGATTGTGATAGACTGGGATGAAATTGAGATTGGAGACCTTGTGTGGATAGAGAAATTTGGAAAGCAGGGGATTGTTTTAAATAAAGATGAGGAGGAGAAAAAAGTTCAGATACAAATTGGAACCATGAGAGTCATTCTTCCCTTTGAAGATATAACCCGAAAGATCACAGAAGTGGAAGAGGTACCTAATAAAGAGGGCAAAGTGGAACTTCCAACACCTGAAACTCTTCCCATGAAGATAGACCTTCACGGAAAGACGGTGGATGAAGCATTGGTAAAGCTTGATAAATACCTTGATTCAGCATCACTTGCAGGTTTTCCATTTGTTTATATACACCATGGTGTAGGAACAGGGATATTGAGAAAGGCAATACATGATTTTCTCAAGACAAATCCTCATGTTCAGAGGTACACCACCGACCCAGAGAATGGTGGTGTAACTATTGTGTATTTAAAATAATAAACTGATATTTGATATAATCAAATCAGGGTGTGCTAAGCGGGGAGTTAGCGGTGCCCTGTAACCCACAACCCGCTCAGTGGGGCTGAATTCCTCCTGAAGGTGCACTCCTTTTCAGAAGGTTCTTAAGAAGGAAAGATGACGGAAGGAAGCCAGGAAACTTAGAGGTTACGAACCCCGCCAGGTCCGGAAGGAAGCAACGGTAAGTAATTCTCTAAGTGTTCCCTGGTGACTCTTTCCTGATTTCCTTCTTGGGAAAGACCTGAGGAGGAGTGTATCGTAGGGAGGTGCACACCCTTTATTTTTCTTCTTCAACGAGTTTTGACCACTTATCTTTCAGTGTGTCTCTTCTTGGTTTATACACTACTTCATAGAAATTTCTTTGAGAGAGAAGAACCCCTTTATCATAATTTTTAACAATCTCTAATGCTTCCTTGAATGCCTTATCAAATTTTCCCTTAAATCTTCTTTCGATCTGCTTTTTAAAATCTTCCGGTCTCTGAATCTCTCCTCCAATAACAAAGTATCTCTTTCCGTCTATTTCCACAGAGTATGCCATCTCATCTCCAAGCTTAAATATACTGAAAGTCTTTTGTATCCTCTCTATCTCTTCTTTCCTCAAACCCTTCTCTTTTATTAAAAACCCCTTAGGTTCCTTTACCTTCTCCTTAAAACCTCTCTTGGCAGCAGCGTAAAATATCGCTCTATTAAGTCCAAAACTCTTTGCCTCTTCAAGGGAAAGGCCAAGCACATAAGCTCTTGCTGCCTGAAGAGTTGCCATTACTTGAAATCTCCCTATTTTTGGCATTTTTTACCTCCTGAATTTTAATTTTCTCCAGAATTCTGTAACTAATGGACATTCCTTACCGAGTCTGTAATCTGAATTAAGTTCTTTGAATACAACACCTTCACTTGAAGATTCTCTAAGATTTTCAAGGATTTTGTCAACGGAGACTAATTTATACTGAGGCAATAGAAAAAATGGGGGTTTAAAATTCAAACTCTCAAGAATTTTCCTTCTCTTCTTTAAAGGTAAGTTGCCAAGAAATTCTCCCTCAAAGAAAATAACATCAAAAATGTAAATTAATGGCTCTGCCTTCTTTTTCTTTGCAAAGAGAGAGGGAATAAACCTTCTTCCTTTATCTGAGTATAGTTCTGAATCGAGAATAGTCTTCTCAGGTAGTATCCTCTTTAAATTCTCTCTTGGCACTTTTAACTTCTCTGTCCAATCTGGATTTTTTGTAAGTCTCCTCCCAAAGAATTTGATATCTTCTTCTACCTTAATTATCTGTAATCTCCAGCCATCTATCTTCTCCTCATATACCCAATCTCCTTCAAGTTTTTCTCCAAAATAGGGTATTGGCTGCATCAGCCATACAGGATAATGAAATTCTCTCATTTTTTATATAAAATCTTCTAAAAGATTGAACCCTCTATTTTCCAACCATCATCATGAAGAGTTAAAATATAGGCACCTCTGTAATCTGATTCCTTTCCATTCTCTCTTATTGTTAAGACAAAGTGCACTCTTGCTCTCTTCTTGTCATTGGAAAGCACAACATCCTCAATCCTCACCCCAACAATTTCCCTATTGTGCTTTTTCATATTTTCAAAGCCTTTTTTAAAATCCTCAAGTGATCCCTTCTCTTTCAGCATATCTCCGGCAAGAAGGGAGTAAGCTGTTTCATAGTCCTCTCTCATGATAGCTTTAAAGTATCTTTTTATTGTTCCCTCAGGAGACTTTGAAGAACAGCTACTCAGTATCAAAAGAGAAACTATTATAAAAACTGTAATAAGAATCATAAATCTTTTCACTTTTATCACCTCACTATCCAATTAGAATCTCATATCA
>JAGGSY010000113.1 GCA_021158845.1 Caldisericia bacterium | reverse complement strand
TACTTAAACAACTTCCACCAGTAAGTGGGAAAGCTAAAGAACTTGAAGTTATAGATGGACAGCAAAGATTAACTACAATTTCAATACTTTTGAAAGCTCTCTACGATTCTTTTCCTGAAGATATAAAGCAAAATGTGAGAGATACAATATTCAAAATTCTATTCTTTAAAAAAGATTACACCTCTCCAGATTATGGTGAAATAAGAATAGAACACTCTCTTGTGGATTCTGAAAGTTACAAGAAAGTTATAAAAGAATCCGAGACTATTGATTTAAGCCAAATTAATGAAAAAAGTCGTAGGATACTGAAATGTTACAAATTTTTTAGAGAAATATTTGAAAATATGAGCGAGGAAGAGAGGAAAAAACTTCTGAATAAAATACTTGACTCAGATAACAAAATGTTAGTTGTAATAGATTTAGAGGAAAGAGATGATGAGCAATCAATATTTGATACTTTAAATACTGCTGGTGTTAGACTTACTTCCGCTGAAATAGTCAAAAACGCTTTATTTAAAAAATTAATTGAGCTATCTGGAAGATCAGAAGCAATCAAAACGTATAGAGAAACATGGGAAAAAGTTTTCTCGGAAGACGAAGATACTTTAATGTATTGGGAAAAAGAATTAACAACAGGTAGATTAAAAAGACAAAATATTGAAATTCTTTTACACTCTGTCGCAGTTATAGAAGGTTTCTATGATCCCGATAAACATACTTTGTCAGATCTATCAAAACTGTACAAGAAAAAAATAGAAGAATTCAAGACGACAGAAGAGATTAAGAATTTTATTGCTAAAATAATTGAGTATGCCAAAATATATGAAGAGAACATTTACGATTTCGACAAATCCGATCTTTTTTCTTTCAGTAATGATCTTGATGGCGTTAAAAAGCGATTGCTTCACATATTAAGTATTTTAGACATATCAACTTTTCATCCGTTCATTCTTTATATTATAAAAAGTGAAGATGAAGCCAAACAGAAAGAATGTCTCAGAGCCCTTGAGAACTTTGTTATTTATAATGCTGTTGTCCAGAAAGTTCCAATTAAAAATTATAATAAACTTGTCAAGCAATTCATAAAAGATTCCACAAATCTGGAAAAAGAATTAGGAAAAATAACTAAAAAAGATATTGAAACAGGTCTTAAAAAAGTTCCTAATAAGCTGGCTTCCTTAATTTTGTTTTGGATAGAGGTATATCGTCGCTATGAAGAGAAAAGAAGTGATATATTAGAATTAAAATATACATATAGTCTTGAGCATATTATGCCAATAAAGTGGAGAGAACATTGGAATTTTGATAAGGTACCACATCCGAATAATAGTTTAACTGAGATAGAGAAAGAAAAGGATAGAGAAGAAAAATTATATTGGCTTGGCAACATGACTCTATTAAGAAGTAGGCTTAATGCCTCTCTTCGTAATTATGATTTTGAGCGTAAAATAAATGGTGAAGGAAGAAAAAAAGGGATAAGACATTATGCGGATTTACTAATTACTAAAGACATTGTAGAGAAATTTGATCAGGGAGATAAAGTGTGGAACGAAGAAAAGATAGAGAACAGGACAAAGGAATTTACAGATATGTCTCTAAAAATATGGAGTGTTGATAATGTATAAAAAATCCCCGAGGAATGTTTGGTGCGGGCTTGGGCACTCTGCGGTGCTT
>JAGGSY010000112.1 GCA_021158845.1 Caldisericia bacterium | reverse complement strand
GTATATTTTAATATGTATATTTTAATATGCAAAATGTCCCACATTTCCATCCTGCTATTTCTTCATAAAAATTCCTTTATGTTGCATGGCTAACATTCAGACTTTAAACTTCCTTTTTAGTTTCCACACAAATGTCTTTTGTATCATTTTATGAAATTCGTTTTCCTGTTAAAATATCTATACTTTGTTCTCCACAATTTAATAATAAATCTATTATCGATAAATTAGGCTCAAATGAGCCCCAAAGCTGTGGATAGATTGGATGTTTAAAATCACTATAAATAACTTTTATGCCAGCTTTTCTAAAAAGCTCCTCGCGTTGGTATTTTCTACCACCACTCCCCGAAAGATATACATCTGCACCAAGTTTCTTACATATATTTATTAAAAGCTCTGTTGCTTTTCCTGTAACTCCCAACTTAGAGGCGATCTCGAAACGCTTTTTAAATCCAAGTTCACTACATACGAATTTTGTTAACTCAATATTGAACTCGACTAACATTTTCCATTCTTTCTTAAAATAGATTTCTTGTAATTTTGAAAAAAAATTATCAAAATGGGACGATTTCTTATAATTTACTTCCAGCGTTCTCAAATGTTTTTTTCTCCAAGGGATACTGTTATTAAACTCAACTTCGTTAGTAAGCTGTCCAAATCTCCCTTTAGTTAGTACGGGCTCGGTAAGCCAAATAGGGCCTTGAGAGGCTTTTACCCTAGTTCTATTTTGAAAACTATTCTTAGTAAATTGAACATTATCAAGGAAAACAAACACATCGCTTTTATAGATTTTATAAAAATAACCCAACCACGGTATAAAGTTAGGCTGATGGATTGCGACAATCATTTTATTACCCATCTAATAACTTCAAAAACCTCGGCATATTCGCATCCAATTTGTGTGCCTCGAACTCTTGCTAGTGATCTTATAAACTCTTCAGTTGCATAGCTTCTTTGTTTTTGAGATTTATAACACTTTAAAGCTTTAACTTTCTTTTCAATGTGAACTTTCTTTAAAAAAATAAACGCATTAGTGTCAAATGTTAAGTTATTCCATGGAACTTCATAGCCGAGTATAGTTATTTTTTTAAAAGCCCTAAATCCTTCCCAAGCTATAGTCTGATGATCCTGATGAGTATCACTAGGAGAGGGAAGAAAAACTAAGTCAGGTTTTAATTTCTTATTTAACTGAATCATATCCTCCAAAATCTCCTGCCTATATAAAGGAAATTCCCTTACCGGATAAGACAAGATCATCAGATTTTCTTCCTTTATCCCAAGAACTTTTGTAGCTTCTCTTACCTCTATTTTTAGTATATCACTCGGAAATTGCTCAGGTACTGATTTTTCGGCTGCAGAAAAAGCCACATAAAAAACCTCTTTCTTCTCTTCAATAAACCGGGCAATAGATCCTCCACAGCCAAATTCACCATCATCAGTATGTGGCGCTAATACAAGTACACGTTGAAACAAATTAGTAATAGCCTCTCTCATTCTAGCTATAACTGTATTTCAGCTTTTTAACTACTTCCATCATGTTTAATTTAAGGAAGGAAAGATCCAAACTTTCTTTGCCACCAACTTTGTTAACAGGCCAACTGCTACAATAAAGGTGCTACAAATATCTCTCTTACGAATATAAATGAGTTATACACTTTATTTTTTATATTACCCATCTAATTATGCTCTTTGAGATACGCATCTGTTCTTGTGACTAGTTTTTAATATGATATATCCCATACAATAAGAAAAAAACAGCACAACGAGTGATGCATCCCATACAATATTAGTAAAAGATCCAACTATTTTATCTGATAATCTTATCGATAAAAATCCAAAAATCGCTATGTTTATTGGGTTTTTTGGAAGACAAAGAAAAGTAGTGTACACGATGCCTAATTCGAGACCAACAATTATCGGAGAAAGAAATACCCCAATCCACCCAAAGTTGGCATAAGCATCGCCCACGAAAAAAGTGTTACCATAGTGTGACTTACCTGCAAAAAACAGTTCTGGATTCCATATGCTTTTAATTAATAAAGGAGTACTTATATGCTCTAAGCCAGTTCCAAAAAAGCGGTGCATCCATGTTGGGAAACTGGCTCCGTGGAGAAATGGTATCCTATCTGGAAAAATTAAAAAGTAATGATATAAAGGAGCAATTTGCCCTATTAACAGTCGTGGTAAAAAGCATTCTCGAAAAGCCAACACGATATTACCTAAACCTTGCGATGCCGAATAAATCCATAATAAAGATGCTAAGGTGATTAACACAAAAAATGCTAATTTAACAAACTTGATACCACCATTTAACATAATCTTAATAAGTAGAATCCCAATAAAAAAATTTAATACCCATCCTTTCTTAAGATCACAACCCAAGATCAAAATGGATAATAATGTGTAAAAAATAAATAAAACTCGGTACTTAAAACTTGGAGCTAATTTTAAGCAGTAAACATAATAGATATAAGCAAGCAAAGGAGTAAGTGCGGTACCGCCAAGTCTATATATGTAATCACTAGCAAATTGATAGCTAGTGGAAATTCGAATCATAATTAATTTTTCATAGGAAGCACCTTTTATCAATTCCAAAATAGGTATGGTGCCTATTTTAAAATACATTACAAAATATACGTAGCTCACTGACAAAAGAGATAAAATGCTCAGAAAGATTAGAATAATCTTGATTCCAATATCCTTTTTAGACATAACAGGCGTTACTGGCTTTAAAAGATAATTTTCTAATAAATATTCCATTTTTTCAGAGGCTAAAATTTTGGTTACCAGAAATGTAGTAATTGTCATTGCCAATACTGCATACATAACTATTAGCCAAATTTTAATACGAATATCTTTTCCCAGATAATAAATTGCATGATGGTGAAAATCTATTCCGATAGCTACTAGTGTTACTCCAATCAATGTTTGCAACAGTATTTTAACATAGAATATCAAAGAAAGCATATTTAGTCGGGAAGGTGCAATATTACCCGCTGCTTTTTTAAATATTATAGCTAATACAAAAGCACAGAATACTGTTATTAATATTATATAAGTCAGCACAGTTTTACATCTGATTAAAATAAAGTTTAGTTAACTACACATCAACCGAAAATTTTTTTAATCACTCTATTTCCATAATTCCAAAAATACCTAAAATCATCCCTGTGAGGAATTATAATTTTAGTTAAACTTAATGTGGTCGTTTTCCTATACCAATGCATAGTAAAAATTAAGCAAATTACATATGCTATAGTGGATGCTAATGCAGCCCCTGAGACACCAATTAACGGAATAAAAACTAAGTCCAGCCCAATAGTTATGATAAACGCAATTACACTACTATATGAAAGGTATTCGGGATAACCTTTGCCCATAAGAGCGAATACCAACACTTTATGAATACTTATCGCTATAGTTCCCGGCAATAGTATAATTAAAGGTTTTACAGAAGAAATAAATTTATTCCCAAATAAAAATGGGATCAAAAACCAACCAGCCAATAAAATACCTAAAGCTCCGGCTAAGGTTAAAAGAATTGTCTTTCGTACGACAGAAGAAATATATTTATCTCCATATTCCTCAGAATTACTACTAACAATTGGAAAAAGAATATTTCCTATGCTCATAGGAATATACCATAACAACTCTCCTACAGAGACTGCTATAGAATATATACCTACAGCCGAAACTCCTAAAAAATGATTTACAAGAAACATATCTAATCTATAATTGAAGATTTGTGTAATGTTACCTAAATAAGACTTCAAGCCAAAACTTAAGGTTTTTTTAAATAAATCTAAATCCGGTTTTATGAGAAAGAAATACTTATCTTTTATAATTTTCACAAAACTATACAACGTTGCTAATAATAAAGCAATGATTGAAGCTTTAACAGCTCCTAAGACATCTTCATTCCAAAAATAAACGAATAATATAACTAAGCAAAGACGAGAGCTATTTTCGATAATATATGCTATGTTTCTTTTCATAAAGTGTTTTTGTCCTATTAATATATTAACGTAAAACTTATATGCAAAAACTAATGGAAACAAAAAAACAGACCAAGTAAGAGCACTCTTATACGCTTCAAGTGAAAACCAAGAACCTATTTTTGACCTAAGAACCCATTCCAATATTGCGAGAAGCCCACCTGTAACCGTAACAAATATGATAGTGTTAGAAATTATATTAGGTAACTTATTCTTATACTGACCTATAAAATAAATATTAGCTTGATGGATGCTCAAACTCATAAGCAAAAATATGAAGTTTGGAATTAACAAAATAAGACTCAATGCTCCTTTACCTGATGGCCCCAAGACTCTTG
>JAGGSY010000111.1 GCA_021158845.1 Caldisericia bacterium | reverse complement strand
CTATTATAAAGGAGGATGCTTCTATGACTCCGAAGAATATAAAAAGAGAACATGTTATTAAAGCAATAGAGGAAATTAAGAAAAATGGAATTCCAATAGGTAGACATTCAAAAAAATTTCTTTTAGAATTTAATGGAAAACATTACCCCCCTAAATATGTTATTTCATTGGCTAACAAGTATGCTAATGGTGAAATATTAGACCCTACCAGGTTCAGTGGAGGCAAAGAAACAAATGATTTTCTCAAGAACCTTGGATTCAATATCATAGATGTTTCAGCACAAGGAAAAGTTACTAAATCTTCTAAAATGAAAAAAGAAAGAAAACTGTCGAAGACTCATAAGGGTGAAAGATGTCCTAAATGTAAAGAAACTATTAAAAGACTTCTAGAGAAAATTTATGGAAGAGTTGAGAAAAACTATAAATTTAATATAGGAACTCACATCCAAGATTTTAAAGGAAAACCATATTATAATAAATTAAGAGAAATTCACAAAGTACTTCAAAATCATAGAGGGTTTAAAGAATTTGTAAAGACAGAGACACTCCCAAATTGCGATTTCTTCGTTCCAAACCCAGGTTTTATTGTAGAATTTGATGAATCTCAGCACTTTACATTAGCAAGAAAAATAACTTTAGAGAAGTACCCTGCCGATCTTAAATTGGGGTTTAATAGAGAAAAAATGGATTAGATTATGCAAAAAGATTAATGCTAAAGATAATAATCCAGCTTATAGAGACGAGCAACGTGCATGGTACGACACTTTAAGGGATTTTCTACCAGCAATATTGGGGTTAAAACCTACAGTTAGAATCTTTGCCAAGGATTTTGTGTGGTGTAGCTTAAACTCAGAGAATCCAAAGGATGTGGAAAAATTCAGAAGAATGATACAAAAACAAAATGGTTTTTGGAACATTGAAGTAAGAAAAGATCCAAATCCTTTTTTAGCAAGGATAATTATTGCTGATGATTGGGAAGGAAAACCTGAATATGCAAAAAAGTTACTTGAGGAAATTCATGATAAATGGCCAAAAGGGACAAAAGTAAAATTGCTTATCACATGTGGTGGTTTTATAGTGTTTAATTGGCCAAAGAATATAACCAGAAAAAATGTTGGGGATCCCAAAAATCCGAATGTCAAAGTTGTAAATATTTTAGTTAAAGAAGCTAAAAAATATGCAAAATCTGTTTTAACCCAGAATATGCGCAGAAAGTTAAGTCAGGTAACGGATTATTTGACCCTAGGTATAGATTCATATAAACAGGAAATATCAACTACCCAAAATTACATAAATCAACTCCACATTGAATTTGTTTTTTTGGTTAATTTAAAAAATAATGAATTTTACTGGACAGCTAAATCATATCCTACAACAAATCAAGAAAATAGTCTAGTTAGAATTACTGACCTGAATACACACTTTTTTGATTTAGATGTGGGAAAAACTATGATACTAGGTTGTCATGATTTAACTGTATTTAACCCCAGATCAAAGAATGCAAAAGGCTGGCGTAAGGAAGTCAACGAAGAATTTAAAAAATTAGCACAAAAAGAAAAACCAGAAATTGTATTGCAACATCCACATACAACAGTAAAAATCAAAACGTGGCTAAATGCATGGAACTATTTAAAGAAAACACTTTCCTCAGTAAAGATATATGCGAGTGCTGGAAGATATTATGAACCAGATCGGAAAGAATATGACAACCTGGATGATGTGCTTAAATATACAAAATACGGGAATACTATAGACTTCATAATAACTTAAAGGATGAAACATTAAAAACTTTTAAACTTTAATAAATCTTGGGATTCCGTTTTTTACTTTAACTTCAGCTTTTCCTTCGTCAACAAATCTAAATAGGTATGAAAGGATGGATGATGTTATAAGGAAAGAGACGACGATATTATCTACAGGTAAAGATAAAGATTCTATAATCTCCTCGATACTTCTTTCCTTATGGATTACATCCAACAATCTCTCTCCAAGTTCTTTAACAACTTTTATATTCTCATCCATGACCTTTAACCCTTCCTCTCTTGTATAGAGTTCTCCATGGGATGGAAGTATGTAATCAAAGGGGAGGCTCTTTAATCTTTCAATACTCTCAACAAACCTATATGGATTGTGAAAGTACGGAACTATGTATTTTTTAAGAATTTTGGTTGAAAAGAATGTATCAGCAGAAAAGATAACCCCATCAACCTCAACTCCTATCATATCAATTGAGTGACCTGGTAAAGAAAGAATTCTAAAATTTTTACCTTCTATCTCAAATTCACCTTCTTTAAGAACTTTATCCACTCTCACCTCTTTTGACTTAATCCACTTTGTTAAAAATGGTTTAAATGGCTCTCCTCCCAGAGAAAGGTAGATGGGCTCAAGTATTGGATTCTCAATAAAGATTTTCTCTTTGACACTTGTATAGACAGTGAGATTGAGTTTCTCCTTAAGATACTTTGCACCACCAGTGTGATCAGCGTGGTGATGGGTGAGAATAAGGTCTGTTGGTTTAATACCATTTGATTCAAGAATCTTGATAATTTTCTTTGCTTTGTCCTTATCTATAGGTGCATCAATAAGCGCAAACCCTTCTTTAAGTTGAAAGACTCCGATGTTTGTAGCATCAGCAATATAAAAAATTCCTTCTTTAATCTTCCTTAGCTCCACGTATTAAATTATAGCACTTTATGTTAAAATTATTTATGAGTCTAAAAAATCACTAATAAGGAGGTGATAAAAATGGCAGAAAGTATATGGGATAAGATTAAAAAGGGACTCCAAGTTGGTGCTGAAAGGACAAAGGACTTTGCTCAAATTGCAAATCTTAAGAAAGATATTCTTTTCCTTGAAACAAAGAAAGGTGGAAAGTTTAAAGAGCTTGGAGAAAAGATATATGCTTTGTTCAAAGAGGGCAAAAAGGGAGACGAGATTCTTGACTTTGTAAGTTCAGTGCTTGAAGAAATTAAGAAAATAGAAGAAGAGATAAAGGCAAAGAATGAAGAGATAGAAAGGATAAGAAAAGAGGCAGAGATAAAGGAAGAGGAAGTTAAAAAAGTGGAGGAAGAGATTAAAAAGGTAGAGGAGAAGAAGGAAGAGTAAATGGAAGAAGTAGTTGAAAAATTTGTTGAACTTGCGAAGATCCCTTCACCATCAGGCAGGGAGGAGAGGGTAAGAGAAAAAATTCTTGAACTTTACTCTGAACTTGGAAAATGGGAAATTGATAAAATTGGGAACATGTATCTTTCCATAGGGGAGGGCGAAAAAGCCCTCTTTTTAAATGCACACATTGATACTGTGCCTGTGGAGAAGGATGAGATAAAGGTAATTATTGAGGACGGAGTAATAAAAACAGATGGAACTACAATTCTTGGAGCAGATGATAAATCTGGTGTAGTTGCCATACTCGAAGCTGTAAAAAGAAAAAAAGGTTCTTTTACTGGAAGGATAGATATTGTCCTAACAGCGGGAGAGGAAGTAGGATTAAATGGTGCAAAAAGTATAGAAATTGAAAGGATAAAGGCAAAAGAAGGGTATGTTCTTGACTCCCACGGAAGACCTGGCTATGTTATATCTTCATCTCCATTTCACAACACCTTGAAGTTTTTTGTATATGGAAGGTCAGCTCATGCAGGAGTTGAGCCAGAAAAGGGAATAAATGCAATTCAACTTGCCTCTAAAGCTATAAGTAAATTGAATTTAGGGAAAATTGACTTTGAAACTACTGCAAATATAGGCTTTATAAAAGGAGGATCTGCAACAAATGTAATACCTGATTACACTGAGATATGGGGTGAGGCAAGAAGTAGAGAAGAAGAGAAACTTATAAAGATAACAGATGAAATGATAGACACATTCATTAAAGAGGTAGAGTCTGGTGAAGGAAGGATAGAGTATAAACTAAACAGAGAATACAATGGGTATAAATTAGACGAGAATGATAGATTAATAGAAATTATAAAGAGGGTATCAAAGAAACTTTCACTTGAATTTACACTTGAGCCATCCATGGGAGGATCTGATGCCAACATATTCTACACAAAGGGAATAAAGTGTGCTGTTCTTGGAACAGGTATGACAAATGTTCACACTCCAAATGAAACAATTCTTGTAGAGGATCTTATAAATTCAGAAAAGATGGTAGAGGAGATTATAGTAGAGTACTTTAAAGAGTAAAAAATGGAAAGGAAAATTTCAGAAAAGGTTGTCTTTAATGGAAGACTCCTTAAGGTTGTTTTAAGAAAAGTGGTTGTAAACGAAGAAAGAGAGAGTGAGAGAGAGTTGGTGTTTCACCCAGGTGCCGTAGGTATAATACCTGTTAAAGGTGAAAGTGTTATTCTTGTGAAGCAGTTTAGGTCTCCCATTGAAGAGGAGCTTATTGAAATACCTGCAGGTAAGTTAAAGAAAGGGGAAGATCCAGAGGAGTGTGCAAGAAGGGAGCTTTTGGAAGAAACAGGTTTTGAGGGAAATCTCAAAAAGATTGGTTCTTTTATTTCTTCTCCTGGTTTTACAAATGAGGTAATACATATATTTCTTGCAAGAGATATAAAATTTAAGACAAGGGAATTTATGCACCCTGGTGAGATAGATAAAGTTATTGAAGTTCCGCTGAAAGAAGCCTTTGAGATGCTTGAAAGAGGAGAAATAAAGGATCTTAAAACAGCTTTTGCACTCTCCTATCTTAAGGCAAACTATGGATCCCTTTGAAAATTTCTTTTACTTTCTTGAGGTAGAGAGAGAATACTCAAAAAACACAATATCTGCATATAAGAATGATTTAAGAAGTTTCAAAGAGTTTCTTAATGGCAGGGATCCTCTTGAGGTAACAAAGAGGGACATCTTTGAATTTTTAATGAAACTCTCAAAAAGGAGACTTAAACCCACAACCCTTAGAAGGAAAATCTCCAGTGTAAGGTCATTCTATGCCTTTCTATTGAGAGAAGGGAAGATTGAAAAAGATCCCACAGTTGACATCTCCCTTCCAAAAAAAGATAAAAGACTTCCTGAAGTTTTATCTTTAGAGGAGATAGAAAAAATACTTAATGCAATACCAGAAAACTCTTTTAGAGGAAAACGGGACAGAGCAATAGTGGAGTTACTGTACAGCTGTGGGTTAAGGGTATCTGAGCTTACAGGCCTTAAGGTTAAAGACATTGATATGAAAAATGGATTTTTAAAGTGTTTTGGTAAGGGTAGTAAAGAAAGAATAGTTCCTTTTGGAGAAAGGGCAAAGGATGTTTTAAAGAAATATCTTAAAGAGAGAGAAAAAAAGGGTATTACATCAGAATATCTCTTTGTCAGTAGAAAAGGCGAAAGGATACTCAGACAATTTATCAACGCAATTCTTAACAAATATGCAAAGAAAGCAAGAATAAGGAAAAAGGTTCATCCACACATGTTAAGGCACTCCTTTGCAACACATCTACTTGAGAGAGGAGCAGATTTAAGAAGTGTTCAGGAACTTTTGGGTCATGTTGACATATCAACAACACAAATTTATACTCATCTTACAAAGGAGAGGTTGAGAGAAGTTTATCTCTCCTCTCATCCTTTATGGAGGAAGGAAAATGGAAATAAAAAGAGTCATAGTAATAATTCTTGATGGAGTGGGAGCAGGAAATGCTCCTGATGCAGAGAAGTATGGAGATAAGGGAGCAAATACTCTACTTCATGTTGTTGAGGAATCTGGTTTTAAATTTCCCAATCTTGAGAGACTTGGGCTTATGAATATTCTCTACAAGAAAGATGAAAAAACACTGGGTTCCTATGGAATTTTAGAAGAAGTATCACCTGGTAAAGATTCAACTACAGGTCATTGGGAGCTAATGGGGGTACCACTTGAAAAACCTTTCCCTGTTTATCCAGATGGTTTCCCAGAGGAGATAATAAAGGAATTTGAGAAGAGAATTGGTAGAAAGGTGCTATGGAACAAACCTGCCTCTGGGACGGAAATAATAAAGAAACTCGGGGGAGAGCATATAAAGACAGGTTATCCAATAGTTTATACCTCTGCTGATTCTGTGTTTCAGATTGCAGCACACAAGGATGTTATCCCTGTGGAAGAACTTTACAAAATGTGTGAAATTGCAAGAGAGATATTAAAGGGTGAACATGCTGTAGCAAGAGTAATTGCAAGACCATTTACAGGAAAACCAGGACACTTCTGGAGAACACCGGAGAGAAAAGATTTCTCCCTTCCGCCACCAAAGGATACACTTCTTGATTTAATGATAAAGAAGGGGCTTAAGGTCTTTGGTATAGGGAAGGTTTATGATCTTTTTGCTCACAGAGGTTTTTCTGAAACGGTGCATGTTGATAATAACACTGAAAACATGGCAGAGCTTCTCAAAGTAACAATTGAAAGGAAGGATGTCCAACTTATATTTACAAACCTTGTTGATTTTGATATGAGGTATGGACACAGAAGAAATCTATGGGGTTTCTCAAGTGCACTTCTTGAGTTTGATGGATTCCTTGGGAATTACCTTCCTTATTTAACAGATAATGATTTAATGTTCATTACAGCAGATCATGGAAATGACCCAACATTTAAAAAACACACAGATCACACAAGAGAGAGGGTTCCTGTGTTTATCTATGGTAAAGGAGTGAAGGAGAATAACTTTATTGGGATAAGAAAATTCTCTGATCTTGGAGCAACCATAGGTGATATATTTGGGATAAAAACATATGCTGGAAAAAGTTTCTTAAGTGACATTGTGGTATAATATATATAGAATCTGGGGGCGAAAGGACTTCGACACGGAACGGAGGTTTAAATCTGCAGGCGAGGTTTGAGGGAACCTCTTAAAACCCTCAAGAAGAAAAAATGCCAACACAAACTATGCATACGCAGTAGCTTAAGGTCTACTGCCGGTTAGGTGAGTTGGCTTGTCTCCTTGCCCTCATCTAACCGACGCCGAAAGGAGACCTGCCTTCACCTGCTCCTCAGGGGTGAAGGTTGAATCTACTGAGGATACGCTCTCCTTCCTCTGCCTGTGGAGGAAGAAGAGAAGAGAAAGAATCACAGGCTAAGCCTGTAGAAGATTTAAACTGAACTTCCGTGGACGCGGGTTCGATTCCCGCCGCCTCCACCAAATCTAATGGATATAAACAAATTTATAATTGATTTAGAGGTATCATCTCTATTTCATGACATTGGAAAACTATCCCATGAATTTATATTAAGCAAGGATCCCGATTCTCCAATAAAAGATTCTCACGCTGTCTTAATACTTAATGATCCTTTTCCTCCAAATCTAAGGAAATTTCTTTTTACCCCCCTAAAAGAAAGATTTGACGAAATTGATTTAATTTCAGATGGTATTGCTCCAATACATTTTATCTGCGCCCATCATGGATGTGAAAGATGTAAACATAAGGAGAAATGCAGAACATTTGATAAAAATCCTTTAATTAAACTACTTCAAATAGCTGATAGGTTTGATTCATCCAATCCTCCGAATTCAGGTAAACAGGAATTTAATAAAACCTTCCTTTCTAACTTCTTTTTAAAGGAAAGAAGGGTGGATTATGTTAGACTATCTTACTTAAGAGTAAGACTTGAGAAATTTGTTGACTTATTCTTTAAAGAGTTTAGAAGAGATAAGATAATATGGGCTTTAAAACTTTTCCTTAAGGAAGGAATATCAGATACAAGAAGGGGAGCAAATGACATAGACCTCTTTTCCCACTCCTATGCAGTAAGCTCAATATTTAAGGCATTACTCTTTGACCATCTTTACTTTGGTTATCCCTTTCCTGAAACTATATTTGATGTAAATTTGAGGTTTCTAAAAACAAAGAAGAAAGAAAAGAGAAGGATTGAAGAAGAGATTGCCTTTGGGAATGAAATTTTTTCCATAGAAGATACAAGCTTCTTTCTAATTGGACAGGGAATTGATAATCTCTTTCTTAAATTACACAGTATAGAGGGAGAAATAGTAGATGAAGTTTTTGTAGAAAAAACAGAAAAAATTTATCCACATCCCTTAAAGCCAGATGAAATCCTATCCACACTCCTTGTAAAGACCCCACAGGATATAGGGATGACCTTTGAAGAGATGGTAAATGGGGTTAAGGAGATAATTGATTTTGGAAGATTTAAAGAACTTGAAAGATTAAAAATCAGAGAGAGGGGACTTAAAAAGCACATTAAAAATTTAAGGAAGGGAAACAAAAGTAGAGAAATACAGATAAAATTAAAAATACTCAGAAAGGTCCGTAGTAGAATTAATTACCTCAAGAGGGTGGTCAAAGGCAGAGCAAACATTAAAAAAATAGAGAAATTTCTCTCTCTTACCTTGGCACCTATAAGACCTCCATCCATAAATAGATTCTCTGAATTTTTGCTATCACTTATGAATAGAAAGAAGATGAATGTAAGAGAAATAACGCTTAAAATATTTTTAAACAAACCTGTTATAATTTCAAGAATAGTTAAATATGGTTCTGATATAAAAATGGTAAACTCCTTGGAAGAGATTCCCAAGTTCTATGGGAAAATAAGATTCGGTAGAAGATACGTTAGCGGAAGATATTTTACTGTTAGAAAGATAAGATTAGAGAAAGGAAGGGTGAAAATAAGATTTGACAATTTTGATATAGAGATCCCTCTCTCTTATAATGAAAATGAAATTGATAAATTAAATCTCTACTTTTTCCTTTTAGGAAAAAGGAAGGGAGATTTATCCTTCTATCTTGGAAAGGGAAGGAGTTTAGTGCATATAACAGAGATTAAGGAAGGTGATAGAATAAAGGTTATAAAACCTTAAGGAGGTATTATTCTTCCCTAAATATAAGGGTAAGAATCATCGGTCTTCTCCTCGTCTTTTTGTAGAATAGAGAGGAGAGTGCTCCATTTATGTCCCTTTCAAGTATATCCTTTGAATAGTTGTGATTTTCGTAGAAAATAGTTAAAATTCTATCCTTGGCACTTTGAAGAATTGGCTTAAGCTCATCTTCTGCAAAGAAACCCCTTGAGGCAAACTTAATATCCTTGAGTCTTCCCTTCTTAACTATGAGAGCAACAGCAACAATCCCTTCCTTTGCAAGAAATCTCCTATCCTTTAGAACTTCACTTTCCTCTCTCTCAAAACCAAGACCATCTATGAACAACTCTCCAGAAATTTCCCTTTTCCCTCTTCTCACTCTATCATCATACACAATTAGAGAATCACCATTTTCAAGAATAAATACATTTTTATCCTCCACTCCAACATCAAGAGCAATCTTTTTATGTGCATAGAGATGCCTTGTTTCTCCATGAACTGGAACAAAGAACTTTGGTTTTGTCAGCTGAAGCATTATCTTCAATTCGTCTCCCGAAACATGGGCTGATACATGGATTCCCTCTTCCTCTCTGTAAATGACATCAGCACCGAGAGAAAAGAGATTATTAACTGTCCTGTTGACAAATTCTTCGTTACCCGGTATGGGATGGGCAGAAATAATAACTGTATCTCCAGGAAGAATTCTTAACCTCTGATGTGTGGAAGATGAAAGTCTTGTAAGACCTGAGAGAGGTTCACCCTGACTGCCTGTTGTGAGGATAACAAGATTTTCATCAGGAATAAGGGGAAGCTCATTTATATCAACAGTTAAACCATCGGGAATATTAAGGTATCCCAGTTTTTTTGCAACACTTATAATGTTTACAAAACTCTTGCCATCAACATGGACCTTCTTCTTTAACTTCCATGATATATCAAATATCTGCTGTATTCTATGAATATTTGTTGAGAATGTTGTTATTATAATCCTTCCCTTTATTTTTCTGAAAAGTCTCTCAAGATTTTCACCAACAATCCTTTCTGAACCAGTAAGACCATCCCTTGTAGCATTAGTTGAATCTGAAAGGAGAAGCAGAACTCCTTCCCTCCCAAGCATTCCAATCCTCTGCAAATCTATTGCTCTTCCATCAATGGGAGTTGCATCTATCTTAAAATCACCTGTGTGAAATATAGTACCACAGCCCTTTCTTTTTATAATAAAACCTACTCCATCTGGAATGGAGTGATTAACATACACTGCCTCTAACTGAAAGGTTCCCACATTAAATCTTTCGCCAGGCTTTATCTCATGCTCTTCATATGGTTTGTACCTTCCAGGAATAACTGTTGAGGCAAGTCCTAAAGTGAGTTTTGTTCCAAAGAGAGGCAACTTAATCTTTTCAAACACGAACTTTATTGCCCCTATATGATCAAGATGTGCATGCGTAAGCACAATCCCTTTTAACTTATCTTTAATTGTTTCAATGTATCCCATGTCCGGAATAACCTGTTCAACGCCATACATCTCTGCCTCTGGAAATTTGAAACCTGCATCAAGGATAAATGCAGAATCTCTATCCTCAAAAACTGTCATATTCTTCCCAATTTCTCCAAGACCACCGAGAAATGTAATTTTAACAGGATTTTCTTTACAATAATCTTTTGAATTCGTCATAATTTATATCTCCACAAACACCAAAACTTGCATTATCGAAATTTACCTCCTCTGCCTCCATCATGATTTCATCATGGGTGACAGATTGAAGCCTCTTAATAACCTCATCAAAAATCTCCACATAGCCCCTTCTATAGTAAGAGACAGCATTTCTTTCACTCCTTGATAGAGAACTCTCAAGTTTTAAGAGGGAATTTCCTATTAAATACTCCTTTCCCCTCTCTATCTCATCCTCTTTTACACCTTCTTTAACTATCCTTGTGAGTATCGCTTTTATCTCATGAATTACCTTGCCAACATTCTCCTTTGATGTAGCAAAGTATATAACTCCTGCACCTGTATCCTTGTAGGATAGGGTAAAGGTATATATAGAATAAACAAGCCCTAACTCCTCTCTTATTCTTGAATAAAGCCTTGAAGACATTCCTCCACCAAGTATAACTGTGTACAGAAGAGAGGAGTAATAATTTGGGGATACAACTGAAGGAAATGGAAATCCAATTGATACATGCACCTGTTTCGTGTCCTTCCATTTTACACTTATACCCCTTTTAAATTCAGGAGGTTTAGGAGATGAGTTGAACCTAAAATTTTTACTTCTTTTATTTATCTTCTCTTCAAGAATACCCTTGACCCTAACAAACTCAAGATTTCCATATACAGAAATAACAATCTTCTCTGGATTATAGAAACTCCTGTAAAAGTTTATAAGTTTATCTCTTGTTGCATTCTTTATAACACTATCCTCTCCAATAACTTTAAAAGAGAAAGGGGAGCTACTCCACATTGCTTTTTTAAGCTCAATAATAGATAATTCATCCGGTGAATCCTCAAGAGATAGGATCTCCTGAATAACAACATTCTTCTCCCTTTCAATCTCCACCTCTGGGAATGATGCATTAAAGAGAATGTCAAACAGCACATCACTTGCTTTATCAAAATGTTTATCCCTTGCTCTTATATAGAATCCAGTAAACTCACTTCCAGTAAATGCATTCATATCTCCACCGATACCCTCAATCTCTCTGGGGATATCTAAGCTGCTTCTTCTTTTTGTCCCTTTAAAAACAAGATGCTCTATAAAGTGTGAGTATCCGTTTGTATCCTCTGTTTCAAATATTGAGCCTGATGGAACTAAAACAAAAAGAGAAAAAGAAGGAAAATTTGAATTCTTTTGAAAAATAAACTTAGACCCTGAAATAAGGGTCTCTTCTATTATTTTCTCCATTTACCTCTTCTATTATGGGTGTTTCTCTCTTTCTCAGGAAAGAGTCCTTTCTGAGTAAGGGTTATTCTTCCAAGTTCATCTACTCTCTGAACCTTTACCACAATCTCTTCGCCCACTTTTGGCCAGAGTTTAGGATTCTTTGCAGTGGAAGCTGGCATCTGGGATACATGTAAAAGTCCATCTTTACTTGGGGTTAACTCCACTATAAGACCAAAATCTCTAACAGAGAGTACTTTTCCAAGATAAACTCTTCCTACCTCTACATCTTTTGTTAATTCTTCAACCATCTTCTTGGCTTTATTACCAGATTCCATATCAGGTGCTGTTATGTATAGCGTTCCAGTAGGTTCAATATCTATTTTAACTCCTGTTTCCTCTATAATTTTCTTTATAAATTTTCCTTGAGGACCAATCACATCCTTTATTTTCTCAGGTGTAATATCCATAACTATAACCCTTGGAGCATGGGGTGATACAGAATCTCTTGGTTTATCAATCACCTTCAGCATCTCTTTTAAGATATACATCCTTGCCTCTCTTGCCTGTGATAGTGCCACTCTTAGAATATCTGTATCTATACCCTTTATCTTCATATCCATCTGAAGAGCAGTCACTCCCTTCTCAGTTCCTGCAACTTTAAAATCCATATCTCCAAGAGCATCCTCCATTCCCTGAATATCTGTAAGAACTACAAAACCATCCTTTTCCTTTATAAGCCCCATAGCTATACCTGAGACAGGTCTCTTTATAGGAACACCTGCATCCATAAGAGAGAGTGTGGAACCGCATACAGAAGCCATGGATGTTGAACCATTTGATTCAAGAACTTCAGAGACCACCCTTATCGTGTATGGGAACTCATCTTCAGGAGGAATCACAGGAAGTAGTGCCCTCTCAGCAAGTGCACCATGACCAATCTCTCTTCTTGAAGGAGCTCTCAAAGGTTTAACTTCGCCTACAGAAAATGGAGGAAAGTTATAGTAGTGCATATATCTTTTGGTAAATTCTTCCTCCAGACCTTCAATCAACTGACCTTCACCAACTCCTCCAAGGGTAGTAACAGAGAGAACTTGAGTTTGACCTCTTGTAAACAATCCAGAACCATGAGCATAAGGGAGAAAACCAACCTTTATATAAAGAGGTCTTACATCCTTTGGTCCTCTTCCGTCCACTCTTATCTTTCTCTCAAAAACTCTTCTTCTAACATAGTTTTTGAGTACTTTCTTGAATATATATTTTAGTTTTTTCTCCAGTTCCTTATCCTCTTCGCCTTCAGGAATAAATTTCCCTACAAACTCTTCCTTTAATTCATCAAGGAGTGCCTCTCTCTCCTTTTTATCCTTGGCTTTCAAGAGAATTTCCTCAATCTTTGGTTCCAGATCTTTCTTTGCTTCTTCAAGCATAGATTCTTCTATTTCAAGAGGAGTAACTTCAATTTTTTCCTTTCCATAGACAGATGCAAATTCTTTTATCTTTCTTGCAATCTTTTTAATCTCCTCATGGGCAAATTCAAGGGCATCAACTATTACATCCTCTGGAACCTCTTTCGCTCCTGCCTCAACCATAATTATATTCTCTTCTGTTCCAGCAACTACTATGTCCATTTCACCATTTTCTATCTCTTCAAAAGTTGGATTAATTATGAATCTATCTCCTATTTTTCCAACTCTCACTGCACCTATTGGACCTTCAAAGGGAGCATTTGAAAGAGATACAGCAAGGGAGGCTCCGTTTAATCCAAGAATATCAGCAGGATTTTCCTTATCCTGAGACAGGACAGTAACTATCACCTGTACATCGTTGTAGAAGAATTCAGGAAACAGGGGCCTTAAAGGTCTATCAATGAGTCTTGACTTTAATATCTCAGACTCTGTTGGTCTCCCCTCTCTCTTGTAGAAACCTCCAGGAATCTTTCCTGCAGCATAAAGTTTCTCTTCATAATCCACAACAAGGGGAAGAAAATCAATATCCTCTCTGGGCTCCTTGGAAACAGTGGCAACAGCAAGAACAACAGTTCCACCCATTCTAACAAGGGTAGAGCCACCAGCTTGCTTTGCAAGTTCTCCTGTCTCAAAAATTATTTTTTTCCCTGCTACCTCAATTTCTAATGTTTTTTTCTCTATTTCTTGACCCATTTATTTCCTTAAACCTAAACTTTCTATTAAATGAATATACCTATCATAATCCTTCTCTTTTAAGTAATTTAAAAGTTTCCTTCTTCTACCAACCATTTTAAGAAGACCTCTCCTTGATGAATGGTCCTTCTTATGAACTTTCAGGTGTTCTGAAAGTCTCTTAATTTTTTCAGTAAGTATTGCAATCTGTACCTCTGGAGAACCAGTATCTCCTTCATGAATCTGATACTTTGCAATAATTTCCTGTTTTTCTTCTTTTTCCAGCATCTTTACCTCCTAACCTACCCCTTAACCCAGAGTAAATTTTTCTCCAGGTCAGGGATCATTGGCTTTTTATTAGTTTAATCAAATATAAGTTTAGCACAATAAACGAATTAGTTCAAATGGGGAGACTCTTACAATAAAAATTGGCTGGGGAGCAGGGATTCGAACCCCGACTTACGGATCCAGAGTCCGCTGTCCTACCGTTAGACGACTCCCCAACCACTATTTATATTATAGCAAAATTTCTTGACATAATGACAATTTCATTATAAATTTAATTAAAACTTATTTTGAGGTGAATATGAAGGAGATTCCTGTTGCTTTATCTTTTGATGATGTCTTATTAATACCAAACTATTCAGATGTTCTTCCTAAGGAGACAAACACAGAAACAAAGTTAACAAAAAACATAACAATAAGAATACCTATAATCTCTTCTCCAATGGACACCGTCACTGAATCCTCTATGGCTATAGAGATGGCAAAGAATGGAGGTGTGGGAGTAATACATAGAAACATGGATATCAAAGATCAAGTAAGGGAAGTAGAAAAAGTAAAAGAGGTAGAACCTGATTCTAAAAGTTCAAAAGGAAAGGATGGTGGACTTCTTGTTGGAGCAGCAGTTGGTGTAGGGGAAGAATCCTTTGAAAGAGCTAAAAAACTAATTGATGCTCATGTAGATTTCATAGTAATTGACACCTCTCATGGTCATTCAAAAAGAGTTATTGATTTTCTAAAAAGAGTAAAGGATAAGTTCCCAGATACTCCCATCATTTCTGGAAATGTGGTTACAGGAGATGGAGCAACAGCACTTCTTGAAGCTGGAAGCGATGCAATAAAAGTAGGTATTGGTGTTGGTTCCATATGCACAACAAGAATTGTCACAGGAGTCGGGGTTCCCCAATTTACTGCAATTGTTAATGTGTATGAGGTGGCAAAGGAGTATAATGTGCCAGTTATTTCAGATGGAGGAATAAGAAGTTCTGGAGATATAGTAAAAGCAATAGGTGGAGGTGCTGATTCTGTTATGATTGGAAGTCTTCTTGCTGGATGTGATGAAAGTCCCTCCAAGCTAATAGAAAGAGAGGGGAAGAAATACAAATATTATAGAGGTATGGGTTCACTACCTGCCATGAAAAAGGGAAGTGCTGACAGATATGGTGAAGATGGAAGAGCAAAAATGATCCCTGAAGGAGTGGAGTCTTTAACTCCATACAGAGGCAAAGTCAAAGATGTTCTATTTGAACTGGTATCAGGTCTTAGATCGGGTATGGGATATGTGGGAGCAAGAACAATAGAGGAATTAAAGAAAAAGGCAAAATTCTATCGAATAACAAATATGGGTCTTATAGAGAGTAGAGTACACGATGTTAAAGAATTGTAGAGATACTATCCTTATAATAGACTTTGGATCTCAATACACCCATCTTATTAAGAGAAGATTGAGAGAATTAAAAGTTCACTCAATAATTGTCCCACCAGATATATCCATGGAAGAAATTTTGTCCCTCTCTCCCAAAGGAATAATTCTTTCAGGCGGGCCTGAAAGCGTATATGAACTAAACTCACCAAAAATAGACAAGGCTCTCTTTAGCTTAAATATTCCCGTGCTTGGAATATGTTATGGACTCCAGCTTATAGCTTATCTTTTTGGAGGAAAAATAAAGAGAAGTAAAAACAGAGAGTATGGAAGAAACAAGATATTTTTAAAGGAATCAAAGTTATTCAAAGGTATACCAGAGAAGATAACTGTCTGGATGAGTCATGGAGATTCAACTGAATCCCCACCAGATGGATTTCATACAACATCCATCAGTGAAAACAACATAATAGCATCCATTGAGAAAGATAACATATTTGGACTTCAGTTTCATCCAGAAGTAAACCATACAGAGTATGGAGAGAAGATTCTTGATAACTTTCTTAACATCTGTAAATGTAAAAGAGACTGGGTAGAAAAAGATATTATTGAAGAAAAAATAGAAGAGATAAAGAAAACCCTCGGAAATGATAAGGTCATAGTCGGTGTCAGCGGAGGTGTTGATTCCACGGTAGTTGCAATACTTTTAAAGAGAGGAATAGGAAAAAATCTGATTCCAGTTTTTGTTGACACAGGACTATTAAGAAAAAACGAAAAGGAGGAAATAACAAAATTTTTCAAGGAAAAATTAAACATTGATTTAATTTCTGTAGATGCGAAAGAAAGGTTTTTAAACAGATTAAAAGGGGTTGTTGATCCAGAGGAGAAGAGGAAAATTATAGGAGAAGAGTTCATAAGGGTATTTGAGGAAATAGGAAAGAAATATAAAGTTAAATACCTTGCCCAGGGAACATTGTATCCGGATGTAATTGAATCAGGAATATCAAAAGGACCATCAAAAACAATAAAAACACACCACAATGTGGGAGGAATTCCCAAAGATATAAGTTTTAAAATAATTGAACCCCTAAGAGACCTTTTTAAAGATGAGGTTAGAGCTTTAGCAAGAAAACTTGGAGTGCCTAATGAAATACTTATGAGGCATCCCTTCCCTGGCCCAGGACTCTCCATAAGAATCATAGGAGAGATAACAGAGGAAAAGCTTAAAATATTAAGAGAAGCTGATTACATCTTTATCCAGGAGTTAAAAAGGGAAGGCTTTTATCATAAAGTATGGCAAGCATTCTGTGTTCTCTTACCTGTTAAAACTGTTGGAGTTATGGGAGACAGGAGAACTTATGAATACACTGTTGTGTTAAGAGCTGTGGAGAGTAGGGATGGAATGACTGCAGACTCTTCCAACCTTCCTTTCTCTTTCTTAAAGAAAGTTGCATCAAGAATTATAAATGAGGTAGAAGGAGTAAACAGAGTAGTTTATGACCTAAGCTCCAAACCCCCTTCAACCATCGAGTGGGAGTAAATTACTACAATTCAGGGTTCTTTAAGCCATGTTCTTTAATCTCAATAGAGACTTTTTGAAGTATCTTAAGAAAGCAGTTAATCTCCTCTTCAGAATATTCCTTATTTATCAACCATTTTAAATTTACAGCCTCCCCTTTAGGCTTAATCTTTACAAAATATCCAAGCTTAGTTAAACTCTCCACATACATATTCACTATTTCCTCTCCATTATTCACTTTCCTAAGAATTAGTTCATTACCTGTGTATATAGATTGTTTAAATACAGAATTTGGAGAATAACCAAAGAGCAGAGGAACTAAATTACCTTCCAGATCTACATTCAAAGAAAAACCTTTTGAGCCCCATTTAAAAACCAAGGCATTTTCATCAGCAAATTCAAACAATTTTTGAAAAACTTTATATCCGTTTTTATCTAAGGATTTCAAAAATTGTTCTCTATTGATCTTTGGAAGTGATGCAGATTTGGGCATCGATCTCAAAATATCTTCTTTTCCTACAACAACCTCTCTGGTTATAATTCTTTCCCCTGATTTAGTTTCAAAATATTTAAACTCTATACAATATATATC
>JAGGSY010000110.1 GCA_021158845.1 Caldisericia bacterium | reverse complement strand
CTTACGGTTGGGGCTCCATAGAGCTCATAAAAGACTTTGCAGTAATACTCAGCAGAGACTTTTGTTATCCCATAGGGCGAGAGAGGTTTAGGCTTTTCACTCTCTTTTAGGGGTAGTTTCTGGTTATCCCCATAGACAGCAGCGGAGGAAGCAAAGATTAGTTTTCCCTGCCCATCACTCAAGGCTTTTAAAATATTTAATGTGCCTAGAACGTTTATTTCTTCTGTTAAGAGTGGCCTTTCTACACTCTCAACCACACTCACAAGAGCCGCCTCATGAAAGACGTAATCTGCTTGAGAAATCAGCTCCGCTATGCTTTTGTAATCCCTAATATCAGCTTGAATGAACCTTACATTTGGAGGAACGTTTTCAATTTTTCCAACATAGAGGTTATCAATCACGATTACATCGTTATCTTCGCTAAGCTCTTCTGCAATGTGAGAGCCTATGAACCCAGCTCCTCCAGTGACAACAATGAGCTTGTTTTTTATCATGGCTTTCCCTCACTCTAAATTCCTCTCGGGGAATTTATAATTTATGGAACCTACCAGATAGTGATTAAATAAAGTCAACTACCCCTCCCTGATGGAAGGAGTCTCCAGCGGGCGCGTGAGATGAATAGCATTTCGTGAGAGGGAAACATTTTTTATCTTCTTTTCCAACAAATTAAGGTGAGGCCATGAAGAGAGCATCCTTTGTGTTATTCTTCATTGTTATTGTCTCTACTTTTCCTCAAGCCTCTGCAGAAGCTCCTGAAATAATCATCGAGGTAAATCCAAATCTTGAGCTTTTTGCTATTGTGTATATCTTAGCATTTAACGGGAGCGACCCATTTATAATAGCTCCTCAGAGCTATATTAGCGATGTTTTGGCATATTTTGATTCCTACAGAGATCATCCTGCTGTGTATTTGATGAGAGAGACAATTCCTAAAGATTTGCCTCACTATATAAGAGACTACTCAATAAATGGATTTGCGGCAAAACTGACATCTACGCCCTATCTTGGCAATATGAGTGAAAATGACCCCATTTTAAGTGAGTTTTATAGAGCTCTCGTGAGTTTTGCAAAGGAGAGCAACTTTATGGAATTCTATGAGGCCCATAGAGGAGAATACGAGAAAGTTTTAGAGCCGGCCAAAAGAGCACTCACTTCAGAGCTCTTTCAGGAGTTCGAAGAGTTCTTTGGATATCAGTATAAGACTTTTCACATAGCTCTCTCCTATTCCTTGAGAATTCACCCTGGGAGCAGAGTGGTTGGTGAAGTTGCGTATTATTTTGGCTACGTTGCTTTTATGCCCGGGCAATATGCCGAGATCTTTTACCTTTTCTTGGCCACTCACGAGTATTCTCACACGTTTATCAACCCTCTTGTTTCAAAGTATTTAGCCGAATTTTTGGAGCTTGAGTACTACCTTCAGGAGGTTAGAAGTGAGATCGCTTATGCAACTTATGACAAGCACTTTGATACAAACTATGTCTATCTCTCTGAGAACCTTGTGGAGGCATTGACAAACTATCTCCTCCTAAACTTTAAGCACGAACTTGTTCACGACCTCCCAAAATATTTTGTCTTAAGGG
>JAGGSY010000109.1 GCA_021158845.1 Caldisericia bacterium | reverse complement strand
GCCTTTTCTCTGTTTCCGGGAAGTTGTGAGCTCTGTGAGGTTTGTGAGTTTGAAAAGAGTGGAAAGTGTCCAAAAAGAGAAAATGTAAGGCCCTCTATATCTGGAACCGGTATTGATATTAATTCTGTTCATGAGATTAATTTTAAAGAAAATGCCCTTTACTCCATTATCCTTGTTTTTTAAAAATAGATTTTAAAAGAAGAATCTTTCTCTCTCCAAACTTCTCCTTTATTTCATCTATGGTCTTTAAAAATTTATCATTTGCCTCATCCTTTGAGAATAAAGAGGCATCAAAACTTTCATTCATAAGAGATGAGGCAGTTACACCAAGAAGTCTTACAGGTTTGTTTTCTATTCTTTCCCTCAAAAGAGAGATTGCCTCTTTTAAAATATCACTGTCAGAATTTATAGGGATAGATAGTTTCCTCTGATGGGTAACAGTTTTAAAATTATTATATCTAATTGTAATTTTTATGGTTTTCGCTAAAAGATTTCCCTTTCTCAATCTACTTCCCACCTCCTCTGATAACGAAGACAGGATACTTTCCATAAATTTTATGTCTGTTGTATCCTCATTAAGGGTAACCCTTGAACTTATGGATTTTGGAGGGGACTCTCTGAAATTTACCTCTTCATCCCCCTTAGCTTCCTTTATCATTAATAAGAATTTAGAGAAAGCTGGTTTGAAATTTCTCACTAAATCCTCGTATGTAAATCTTTTTAGATCAGAAACTTTCTCTACACCAAATTTCTTAAGGACTCTTACACTCTTCGGTCCTATTCCGGGTATCTTCTCTATGGGGAGAGGGTAGTAGTACTTTTCAAGATCATCTTTTTTTATCTCAAGCAGCCCATCTGGTTTTGAAAGCTCTGTAGCTATCTTTGCAAGAAGTTTGTTATAACTTATACCAACTGAACAGGTAAGGTTGAACTTCTCTTTTATAACCCTCTTGATCTTCCTTCCAATCTCTAAAGCACTCCCAAAAATTCCAACGGTTTCAGTTACATCAAGGTATGCCTCATCTATGCTTCTTACCTCTATTTTGTCTGTAAAATCTGACAGAATTTCCATAATTTTGTGGGATATTTCATTGTAGAGGGAAAAATTGCCTCTTATAACAATAAGGTTCTTACATAATCTTTTAGCCTTTTTAAGGGGCATTGCTGAATGAATACCATATTTTCTTGCCTCATAGGAAGCAGTGGATACTACTCCTCTATCTCCTATGGAATTTGTAATAACAATGGGTTTCCCCTTTAAAGATGGATTCCTAACTACTTCAATGGATGCAAAGAAGGCATCCATATCAACATGGAGTATCTTCCTCATCTGAGAAAATTTTGTATTCTATTATTTGTTCCTCGGAAATTAAAGGTAGCTTTATATAAAAGGAGAATGTATCAAGGATAGCTTTGAGTGGTGCTAAACCTATAAGTTCACTCTCCTTTACACTCGTTCCATACCTCTCTGCCTCCATCTTTACAATCTCATAAACCCTATAGATTGGTGCCTTTTTAAAATTAAGTATGTTCATGGAAACCTGTGCACAATTCTTTTCCTCAATATAGAAACCTTTAGCCTGAATGTATCTTAAACCTCCAGAGGATTCTCTAATTGATTTTGCAATCTTTTTTGCTATTTCTACATCAGGGGTATTTAGATTAATGTTAAATGCAATTAGAAAATCCCTAACCCCTATTACAGTGGCTCCTGCAGTTTCATGGGGAACATTATCTCCTATATCTGGATACCACTCCTTGTCCTTCATCTTCTCAGAAAGTCCCTCAAATTCCCCTTTCCTTATATTTGGGAGTTTCTCCCTCTCCGGTTTTGTAGCAGAATAGGCATAGAAATATATGGGTACTTTAAGCTCTCTCCAGATTCTCTCTCCAAGTTTTTTAGCATACTCATTCAATTCTTTTTTTGTTATTCCCTTTATTGGAACAAGGGGTATAACATCCACAGCACCAATCCTTGGATGCTCTCCCTTATGAACCCTTAAATCAATCAATTCCACAGATTTTTTAGTAAAATCAAAGAGAGCATCTAAAACCCTTTCAGGTTCACCAGCAATTGTTACTACACTCCTGTTATGATCTGGGTCCATGGAATAATTTAATACCTTAACACCATCTCTACCCTTTAAAACATTTACAATCTCCTCAACCACCTCTTTTCTTCTTCCTTCGCTTATGTTAGGGACAGATTCTATTATCCTTCTCATCTTTACCTCCAAGTTTATTTTACATGAAAATAAACCGCTTAAAAATTTTTGATAATGTAAAAAAAGAGATATACTTTTAGTATGAAGTTTAAACTCTTTAAAAGGAAGAGAGAGAAGTTTGCCCTTACACTGATGGGTGGTGGTGCAAGGGGACTATCACACATAGGGGTACTTGATGTACTTGAAGAGAATGGGTTAATTCCAGATATAATAACTGGTACATCCATGGGAGCTATTGTTGGAGGATTGTATGCTTCCGGTCTATCCCCTAAAAAGATGGAGAAGTTGGCTTTCAGCCTTGATTTAAGGAATTTTATAAATGCACCAAAAATACCAATAATATCCAATAGATTAAAAAAAGTGTCTGACTATCTTATATATGAGATGTACTTGAACCTTCTATCAAGAAAGAGAAGCCTATCAGAGAAAGATACGGTGGAAGAATTCCTTAAAGACCTTGTGGGAGACATAAAAATTGAAGACCTCAAAATAAAATTTGCATGCAATGCAGTTGATTTGGTCTCTGGAAAAGAGGTTGTCTTTGATAAAGGATGTCTCTATAAAGCAATAAGAGCTTCCATGTCTCTCCCCATTATATTTGAACCAGTAAAAATAGACGATATGGTTCTTGTAGATGGTGGAGCTTTAAATAATGCCCCAGTAGATATAGCAAAAAAACTTGGAGCAGAGAAAACTGTTCTTGTGGATATTCATATTCCACCTAAAAGGGTTGAGGCAGAGAAACTTTCAAATACTTTTTTGATACTGGAAAGAATATTAGACTCCATTTCATACTATCTCCTTGAGGAAAAGATAAAACATGCAGATTTTATAATAAGAATTCCTCTAAATATTGATACACTTGATTTTTCAGAGCCTCTCTCCATAATAGAGAGAGGCAGAGAGGAGACAAGGAAGATAATGCCCGAGCTAAAGGAGTTTTTAGGGCTTCATTTTAGATAAGATATTTATTATCTCCTGTATCTTTTCCAGCATCTTTCCAGCCTCAGAAAACTTCCCTTCTCTTGTGAGTTCTTTATAATCATTCATATACTCAATCAGTGAATTTATGAGTTCCTGAATGTTTTTCTCCTTCTCTCCCTTGGGTTTAAAGGAGACAAGAGAATCTAAAGCTTCATAAAGGGAATCACCCCATGACACCTTCTCAGTGCTTGCTGTTATTACCTTCTTTAATTGTGGAATTTTTCCCTCCGTTGCCTGAAGATAGAGAGGTTCCACATACAAAAGAGCGTTATCAATGAGAAGAAGTATAGTGTTTCCTCTTATAACCTGTGATCCTTGCTGATTCCACAAAGTTAGTGTCTTTGATATATCGGTATTTTGATCTATCCTTGCCTCTATCTGAAGTGGCCCATATATAACCGTCTCCTTTGAAAATCTATAAATTACAGTCTCACCATAATTAGGCTCGTCACACCGTCCAACAAATAGAGC
>JAGGSY010000108.1 GCA_021158845.1 Caldisericia bacterium | reverse complement strand
CATTTCAGACACACCCCAGAATGTCCACAAGGATGAGATAAGAAGCATAAGAATGAAGGCTATATTTCCGGGAATTTTACTTCTTATTCTCTTCATGATACATTCTCAAAAGAGTCTCAAGGGCAATTTTAATAGCAGTGTTCTCCCCTTCTTTATACTTTCTCTCTGAACCTTTGGGTTTAATCTTTCCCAAGGTAACATTTCCATCTATGGCAAAAATGGCACCAGATCTTACTTTTCTTCTTTGAGAGACAATAAAAACACATCCACTCTCCATCTCCACTGCTTGAACACCGGATTCAACAAAAATCTTAAGGGTCTCTTTACTGTAAGGAATGTAAAAGGTATCGCTGGAGGCTACAACTCCATAAAAAACTCTATTTGAAAATTCCTTTGAGACCTCAACCAGTTTTGATAAGACAACAAAGTCTGGGACTGCTGGAAAACCTAAGGGAAGATACTTGGGAGTGGTTCCATCATCCCTTATACTCCCTGTGGCAACGACAACATCTCCCACATCAATTTCTGGATTTACTCCACCTGCACTACCAACTCTTATAAAGACCTTCCCTCCAAGATGTATGAGTTCTTCCAGGACTATTGCAGTGGATGGAGCCCCCATACCTGTTGTTGCAACTGTAAGTTTTAAATCCTTGTAATATCCTGTATATGTTAAAAGTGATCTGTAAGAATTAACAAGTTTTGAGTCATTAAGAAATTCATCTGCAATCCTCTTTGCTCTATCTGGATTCCCAACAAGTATAACATAGGGAGAAATATCTTCTCTCTCACATTTTATATGAAACTCACTCATCTTTTACACTCCAAATGTTTGCATCGGTTTTTCATCTCTCTTTACAATCATCTTATCCCTTATTCTGTTTGCCTCTCTAACCACTTCGTCAACATCAATGGTTAAAAGTTTACCATTCTTCACAACAATCTTTCCATCAACAATGACTGTATCAATATCTCTATCTGAAAGGGAGTAAAGAATGTTTGCAAATATGTTTGTATCAGGATTCATGTTTGGAGAATCCTTTTTTATGAGTAATAAGTCTGCAATAAACCCTTCCTTTACTTCACCAATATCTTCTCTTCCAATAAATTCACCTCCAGTGGAAAGAAGAGGTATCAATTCTTCCACCCTTCCAGTTTCAGGGTTTCCTGTAGAAATTTTTGCAAGAAGTGCAGCATCTCTTGCCACTTCAAATATGTTTATGTTTGAATTTGATGCTGGACCATCTGAGGCAAAGGAAACTTTTATACCCTTCTTAATTGCTCTTGGAAGTAAATCCTTAACTACTCCAAATCTCATGTATGTCTTTGGTGCATGAGAGATGTATGCTCCTACATTTTTTATGAGATCAAGGTCTGAATCGGTGGCAAAGTATGCATGGGCGAGTATGGTTCCTTTTTTCAAGATTCCAATGTCTTTTAAATACTCAATAGGTGTTCTTCCCTTCTCTTTCAAACTTTTGTCTATCTCCCATTGCTCCTCTGAAACATGGATATGAGATTTTAAACCGGTACTTTCTGAAATCTCAGCAATTCTTTTCAAAAATTCTTCAGGACATATGTATGGAGAGTGAGGACCAAGACTTATGGTGAGTCTCTCGTCAAGACCACTGTATCTTTCAGTAAAATTCATGGCTTCCTTAAACTTCTCCTCCCAACCCTCTCCTGTTCCAAAAACAGCCCATGCAAGATCCGCCCTTATTCCAGATTCTTTGTACGCCTTATAGGCTTTATCCATATAGAAATAGTGATCACAGACAAGGGTAACTCCAGAGAGAAGCATCTCTGCCACTCCAAGAAGTGTTCCAATATAAACACCCTCTGGCGTGAGATTCTTCTCATAAATCCAGATGTGCTTGTTAAACCAATCAAAGGTGGTTGTATCCTCAGCACTTCCTCTTAAAAGTGTCATAGCCACATGAGCGTGGCAGTTGGTAACCCCTGGTGTTAGATAGAATTTACTTCCATCTATAACCTCTTCTTCACCATTAAGACCCTTTCCAATCTTCTTGATTCTGTTTCCCTCTATTAAAACATCCACATCCTTTTTAACACTTAAATCTTTAAAATTTAGAATTGTTGTGTTTTTTATAATCATGATCTCTCCTTTAAAAGTTCAAGTATTTTACCTCTATGCTTATCCACCACATACTTCATCAATCCAATGTTAATCTCATCACCAAAGATAGATAGAATATATTTACTATTAAGAAACGGAACAATGTATGTAAATCCTGTCTCTTTTTCAACAATTATTCCCCTTATCTTTTCTTTGTGAAAGAAGTTCTCCATTTTAAACATCTCTCTTATGCTTAAAGATATTGACATTGGGATTTCTTCATAGATTCGTCCATTCAATGATATACCTTCAACCATAAACCCATTGGAATCAGAAATGTATATAGCTACAGAACCCTTCACCCTATTCAGAATTATATTTAATACTTCTCTCAATCTATTATCTTCCATTTTTATCTCAGAGTAAATTTAAAAGTTCATCTAAAATATCTTTCTTAATATCTGAATCCTTTGCAGAACCAAATACAAAGTGGTAATTCTTTGGCTTTAAGAGTGTAGAAAGTTCTTTTTCCACATTCAAATCCCTCCCGCTTGACTCTCTAAGATTTATAAAGAAGAAACCTTTTAATCTCTTTTCTTTTAATAGAGATATAACCTCTGAATCATACCTGGAGATACCAAGCGAAGGATCAAAGACATATATAAACAAATCTGCACCCTCAGAAATAACATCTCTTACAATTTCAAACCTCCTCTGACCAGGTGTTCCAAATATGTGGAACCTTATTCCATTTTTCTCTATCACACCGAAATCAAGAGCAATAGTTCTCCCTTTGTACTCTATATTTATAGAATCTGGAATAAGAGTCTTTATAAGGGTGGATTTCCCAGCTTCAGCATTGCCAAGCACAACAACCTTAACCCTTCTCTTAAATCTTCTCTGTTCCATACTTAGCAAGTCTTATTAGAAGATCCCTTCTTATACCAAGAATTTTAATCAAACTTTTATAGAAAATATAGGAGATTAAAGAGATTCCCTCATTGAGAATGTGGTTTAGGGCTAAATTTACCTTTATAAGTTCATCAGAAGTTAAATTATTATTAATCAATTTTTCGATGGTAAAATCAACAATGAAGGAGGATAATGATATTACATATTCTGGCGGGATCAAATTTTTAAAATGTGTCTTTGCTATCCTTGAAAACCATTCTGCTATGGTCTCACTGTCTCCACTAAATATGGATAGGTAGAATTCTGAATCCTTTGAAATTAAACTCCTTGCCCTTTCATCATCCTTTAGGACCTCTGATCTCTCCATAAGCTTTCTTGTTTCTTCCTTTAATAGTATCTTTTCAACAAGTCTATTTGAAAACTCTTCCGAGTAATTCTTCAATATATCATGGAATTTTGAGAGTAAAATCAGATCTTCCTCTTTAAAATCTAAAAGAGTATTCATATTATCTTAACCCTCATAGTTAAAAAGACCTGGTTAAAGATTCAACGATCTTTGGGGCAACTTTCCTAATAACATACCTTGCCATTCCTATATTCATGCTTCTATCACCCATAAGGAACAAAATCCATTCATCGCTTATTATCTGGACAAGAGCTATGCCATCTTTGTACTGAAGAATGATCTGGTCAAGCTTTCCAAGTTTAGCCTCTTCCCCCAAAACTTCAGTAGTGCCAAGAGTAGAAGATGCAAGAGCTCCAACGGTATCGATGTCAAGATCCACCATTCCAACAGAGGAAATAACCAATCCATCTCTTCCGACAACCAAGGCACCTTTTGAATGTTCAAGTCTGAGAATCTCCTTTAGAACCTCGTCCATGCTCCCTCCTTTAGTTCAACCTTGATTTTTTAATTTTTGATCAAAATATTTTATCATATCAAATATAAGATTTTTGAATTTTTTTACATCCACCTCAAAGGCAACATCTGCATTGGGGTCTTTTCCTGTAATCCTATAAACATCGACTACAGTCTCTCCCCTTGTAAATTCTCCCCTTGTCTCAATATCTACATGAAGATACTCTGTCTTAAGTATAGATGGATCAATAACATAGGAAACAGCGAGAGCATCGTGTAGTGGTGCACCATTAATTCCAAAGACTTCTTTGTTGGTTGAAGCGAAGAATTTAAGAAGAGGAGAGATGACTCTTGAAACCCTACCGTTCATCTTCCCTATCTCTTCTATATCATCAAAGGATAAGAGTGTTTTGTTCGTAACATCAAGTCCTACCATGGTTATGTTAACACCTGATTCAAATACAATCCTCGCCGCCTCTGGATCCACAAAGATGTTAAATTCAGATGCTGGAGTTATATTGGAATCAAATACTGCACCACCCATAAGTACGATTTTTTCTATCTTCCTCTTTATTTTAGGCTCCTTCAGTAAAGCCACAGCAACATTTGTAAGTGGACCTGTGGGAATAAGATAAACACTCTCATTAGAGTTCATCGCTGTTTCAATAATAAAATCTACCGCATGCATATTTGATGGCTCAACTTCAGGCTCTGGAAGATCCGCCCCATCAAGTCCAGATACTCCATGTATCTTTGGTGCAACAACGAGGTCTCTGAACAATGGTTTGTCAAAACCTCTTGCAACCACTACATTCTTTTCTCCTATGAGAGTAAGGGTTTTAAGTGCATTTAAAAAAGTTTTCTCTCCTGTCTGATTCCCTGCAACAGTTGTTATTCCAAGAACATCAAGTTCCTCTGAATAGAGGGCAAGCATTATTGCCATCATATCGTCATGACCGGGGTCACAATCAAGTAGTACTTTCTTCACTTATCTTTTTCCTCCTCTTTGTTCTTGCCATTGCCCGTATTGAATAAATTGTCAGTGCGATAACGGTAGCTATGTATGGAATCATTTGGATAAACTCTGAAGGAATCTCAAGGGATGCAAGATATATTGCAAGTGCATTAACTATTCCAAAAAGCAATGAACCAAGAAAAGTGCCAAGGGGTAAATTTCCACCAAGGGCAGATGCAGCAATTGCAATAAACCCTCTACCTGCAGTCATATCCCTTGAGAACCATGATACATAACCCATGGAGAGATAGAGTCCACCAAGGGCACCAAAAAATCCAGATAAAAGTAGGGAGTACATCTTTATCTTATTCACATCCACACCCACAGATTCTGCGGCATCTGGATTCTGACCAACTGCTCTAA
The DNA here is from genome assembly GCA_021158845.1 of Caldisericia bacterium. Taxonomy (NCBI): domain Bacteria; kingdom Pseudomonadati; phylum Caldisericota; class Caldisericia; species Caldisericia bacterium. The sequence continues at coordinate 16,976 of JAGGSY010000108.1, read as the reverse complement.
TTCTTAATCCAAGAGGTGTCTTATATATGATATAGTAGAAAATTACAACGGAAATCAAAGCAAAATATGTTAGTATATTATGCCCACTTATAATCCTTCCTAAAATTGGGATATCCTTTATTATCGGAATTTGATAGGAGGGAAAGACAAGACTCTTTAAAGAACTTGATGTTCCCTTATCATGAGCAAATATGTAGAGGAAGAATATTGTTATACCCGATGCAAACATATTTAAAGCTATAGCTGCAAGAATTATATCTGCTTTTAATTTAAGATGGAAGTATCCAAGGAGTGCTGATAATCCAACACCAGCAAGTATTCCTGTAATAAGAGCAAGGAATAGACTCCCAGTAAAAGCGCTTACCATAACGCCGGTAAAAGCAGAAACAAGCATTATACCTTCAAGAGCAATGTTTGTGGAACCTGCAAGGGCAGAAATTGCAACCCCAATTGCAGGGTAAAGTATTGGAGTCATAACTCTTAAGACAGCGAAACCAAAATCAGGAGAGAGTATACTTTTAAGAAGTGGGTTCATGCTCTACCTCCTTTCTCTCTGCCTCCTTAACAGTTATTCTGTATCTCCATTGCTCAAGGAATGCCTCTGCTGTAATCAATAGAATTATAATTGCCTCAATGACTGTAACCATCTCTGATGGTATATCCGATAGAAGGTTAAGAACCTGACCTCCAACTCTTAGATATGCAAGAAAGAGTGAAGCAAGAACAATGGATATTGGATGATTTCTTCCAATAATGGCAACAACAACTCCATCCCATCCATATCCAGGAGTCATCTGCCAGTTAAACCTCCTGTGTATTCCCATAACCTCTGTCATCCCTGCAATACCTGCTATAAAGCCACCGATTACCTGAGATATTACTATTACTTTAAAGACATTGATACCACCATACCTTGAGAAATGGATATTAAAACCTGTCATTCTGATTTCATAGCCAAGAGTTGTATGATAGAGGAAGAAGTAAACAAGTATTGCAAAAACAAAGGCAAGTACAATTCCCCAGTGTATTCTTGTGCCAGGTACAAACTGTGTAAGCCATGCAGTTTTTGGTAATTGATAGGATACCAGATAACCAGCTGATTTATCTCTGAAGTGGTAGTTTATTATATATAAACCAAGAAAATAGGCTACATAGTTCAGCATAAGAGAAGAAACAAGCTCGCTGGCATTCCACTTTGCTTTGAGTATTCCAGGGATAAATCCCCAGAATGCACCAACAAGACCTGCTACAAGAAGAACAAGGGGAATATGAATTATGGCTGGCATACTTGTTGATACAGCAAAGGCAGTTCCTATAGCTGCACCAATAAACAAAGCTCCCTCTGCTCCAACATTAAATTGCTCTGCCTGAAAGGGAACTGCTATGGCAAGTCCGCAAAAAATTATTGGAGATGCAGTTTCTATCAAATTTCCAAATCTACTTTTGGATAAAAATGGTCCCAAAAGGAAAGATTTAAGGGAAAAACCAGGATTTTTACTTATCACATATATAACAAAGATGCTTATTATTAATCCTATAGCTATAGCAATTATGGTTCTTATAAGGTTGAAATACTTTAAAATAAACTTCTCCATATCTACTCCTCCCGCTTTATACCCAACATGTATGGACCAAGATCCTTACCTGTAAGACCATCCACCTTGTTAAACCTTGCGACTATCTCTCCATTGTAGATTACAACTATTCTCGTGGAGAGTTTTAGAACCTCATCAAGATCTGCTGAGACAAGAAAAACTGCACTTCCTTCATCTCTTACTTTGGTGAGAAGGTTGTGAACAAGCTCCTCAGAACCAACATCTATTCCTCTCGTTGGCTGATCAGCAATTAAAACCATGGGGTTGGAAGAAAGCTCTCTTGCCACTACAACCTTCTGAATATTTCCACCTGAAAGAGAGGAAATTGTTGCCTTAGAGGAACTGGCAAGGATGTTAAAATCCTTTATAAGTTTACTACTGTAATCCTGTATATAGTTCCAATTCAACCTTACTCCTCTTGAAAAAGGACTCTTGTAGTATCTATCAACTATAAAATTTTCTTCAATAGTTGCCTTATCTGCAACTCCATTCTTCATTCTATCCTCTGGTATATGAGAAACCTTCCTTTCTCTAATCTCTCTTGGAGAAAGACCTAAAATATTTTCTCCTTTAATTAAAATTTCTCCACTGGTTGCCTCTCTAAGACCTGTAAGTATCTCAACAAGCTCTGTTTGACCATTTCCCTCAACTCCAGCAACTCCAAGTATCTCACCAGCTCTAACTTCAAAGGAGATGTTTTTTAAGACCTCTATATTTTCTTCATTTACATAGGAAAGATTCCTTACAGTAAGAAGTGGCTCTCCAACTTTTTTTGGGGGAGGAATCCTTTCAAAACTTATCTCTCTACCCACCATCAGATATGCTATATCATGTTCAGTCAGATCCTTTGCATCTTTTGTGGCAACAACCTTCCCATCCCTCATAACAGTTACCTTATCAGCAATCTCTTTTACCTCCTTTAGTTTGTGGGATATAAAGATAATCGTCTTACCATGTTTTTTAAGTTCCCTCAAGGTTTTAAAGAGAACCTCCGTTTCCTGTGGTGTAAGCACTGATGTAGGCTCATCAAGAATCAATAATTCTGCATTCCTAAAGAGAGCTTTAAGAATTTCCACTCTCTGTTTTATACCTATAGGAAGATCCTTAATCTTTTTATCTGCAGGAACTTCAAGCCCATACTTTTTAGAAACCTCTTTTGTTATCTCAATGGCTTTCTGGGTATCAAGGAAGAATCTCCCTTTAATAGGTTCTGAACCAAGAACAAGATTTTCACTTACAGTCAAATCAGGGGCAAGCATCAAATGCTGATGAACCATACCAATTCCAATTTTTATTGCATCAAGAGGATTTCTTATATGTATCTCCTTTCCTTTGTAATATATTTTGCCCTCCTGGGGTTTCTCTATACCAAATATCACCTTCATCAAGGTTGTCTTTCCTGCTCCATTCTCCCCCACTATGGCATGGATGGTATTTTCTTCTATTTCTACACTAACGCCCCTATTTGCAATAACACCATTGGGATAAATCTTAACTATATTCTCTACAGAAAGTATAACTCCCATCCTTCCTCCATTTAGAAAAAGCCGGGAGAGGAGCCTCCCGGCTAATTAATTTTTTACTGACCGAAAGCTGTATCTACTACTATTTCTCCATTAACAATCTTTTCCTCAAGCTCCTTTATTTTCTTTCTAAATTCCTCTGGAACAAGCTTCTTGTAGTTTTCATTATCAGCAATACCTACACCGCCTTCTTTAATTCCAAGTGCCTCTGCCTTTCCATATTCAAGTTTTCCTTCCATATGGAGTTTTATTCCTCTGAAGAGTGAGTTATCTACATTCTTCATCATGGATGTTACAATGTGTGCTGCCTTCTCTGGGTCGCTATCCTTAAACATAAGGTACTGATCTGAATCAACACCTATTGCATACTTATTCTTCTCTTTTGCAGCATCAAGAAGCCCAAGTCCTGTTTCTCCTGCAACATTGAAAGAGATATCTGCTCCCTGATCATACTGAGCAAGAACAAGCTCTTTTCCCTTTGCAGGGTCACTGAAGGATCCTGCATAGGAAACAAGAACCTTTATATCAGGATCAATGTAGTGTGCTCCCTGAATGTATCCAACTTTGAAGTCGTTGATGACAGGGATATCCATTCCACCAAGGAATCCAATAGTCTTATCAGGATTTGCAAGGGGCATATCCGAAGTTGTTATCATTGCAGCAAGGGCACCTACAAGGAATGAACCTTCGTTTTGCTTGTAAAGGATTGAATATACATTATCAAGATTTCCCTTTGAATAATCCACTGTTGTATCAAATATAAAGTACTTCTTGTCTGGATGCTTTGGAGCAATTTTTTCAAGATTCTCTGTCATCTGCCATGTTCCCACAATTATAATATCCCAATCACCTTCAGAGAGTTGTTCAAGATCTGGCTCCCATCTTGCGGGGTCATAACCACCCTCAATAACCTTTCCCTCAATTCCAAGTTCCTTTATTGCTCTCTCTATACCTCTATTAGCGGAATCAAAGAAAGACTTATCCCCAAGGGTTCCATTGATGTAGAGAACTACCTTGAGTTTCTTTTCAGGTGGTTGCTCTTCTTCCTTCTTCCCGCATGCGGTTAAAGAAACCAAACCCGCAACTAAAGCTAAAACAACCAAAATTGATAAAATTTTTTTCATTTCTTCCTCCTTTTTCCTACAGTTTTTATAAAATTTCTTATTCTCTCTCACCTCCTTTCAAATTAATGAGAGTTTCCTTAAGAAGCTCAACAAAAACATCTCTATCAAGTTCTACAACTATCTTCAACCTCTCTCCTTCAAGCAGGACACTTGCTCCTCTCATAGTAGTGTAGTTAAGCTCCATCTCCATGTCTCCAAGGATGACTTTCTTCGCCACTCTCTCGTCTATCACATAAGCCATCGTCAAGGGGTCAGGAAAAACCTCTCCTCTAATTCCATAGAATTTCTCTATAAAGTTTATTGGTGTCTTCATAAGTTCAAGAAAAAGCTCTCCAGATTTAGAACCATCAGGGACAATGGCTTTTATCTCCTCTTCAAGAAACATGAGTTTTACAATTGGGTCCCATGGAACAATAGTCATTGGAATACCAGAGTTTATAACAAATTGGACTGCTTCTGGATCCTGATAAAAATTGAACTCTGCAAATCTTGTAACATTTCCTGTCTCCAGTGCTCCACCCATTGATACAATTTCTTTAACATAATTTTTAAGTTCAGGATACAGATTGATAGCCATGGCAATGTTAGTTAAAGGACCAAGTGTAACAACGATTAGACCTTCATTCTCTTTGGCAAGTTTAAAAATTGCATCTGGTGCTTTTATAGTTTCCTCTTTCTTATCAGTTTCTGGAAGTATAACTCCCCCAAGACCATTCTCACCATGAATTTTCTCTCCTCTTGAAAGCTTTTGAATTAGAGGAACTGAGGCACCTTTAAAAACTGGTATATCCTTTCTTCCAAAATATGAAAGTAATCTTAAAACATTATCCGTAACCTGATCCACATAGGTATTACCAGAGACAGTGGTAATACCAACAACATCTACATCCTTCCTTGAAATAGCCATCATAATAGCAATTGCATCATCAATACCACAATCCGTATCAATAATTAACTTTTTCACCCTTCTCCTCCAAAAAATTAATTATTTCCTCCTTTAATGGAGATGATGTGGCTGCACCTTTCCTTGTAACAGAAATAGCAGAAGCTGCGGATGCATACTTTATGGCATCTTTCATGTTCATTCCCAGAAATAGGGCAGAGGCCAATGAGCCGTTGAATGTATCACCTGCTCCTGTGGTATCAACTGGATTAACATTAAAGGAGGGGAAGAAAAAACTCTCCTCTTTGTTCATATAGAAACCTCCTCTTTCACCCATCTTTACAATCACGCTCTCTGCCCCATAATCCAAAAGCCTCTTTGCACCATCCACCACCTCACTGTTTCCTGTGAGTCTTTTAACTTCCACCTCATTGGGTGTAACTATGGTGCAGTAAGGAATTACTCTTAACAGACTCTCATCAACAGGTGTGGGATCAAATATAACAGTCCCTCTTTTTTCATGTGCTATCTCAGATAATTTAACATTTGCTTCAATGGGAATCTCTCCCTGTAAAAGGAGGAAATCACCCTCTTTAAAATCCCTCCTTAAAATATCCACCTCTCTTTCCCCCACCAGTGCATTTGCACCAGGTATTATAACTATTTTATTCTTCCCCTCCCTATCCACATTTATAAGAGCAATACCTGTGGAGACATCTTTTACCTTCTCAAGGTTAGATTCCACAGAAAACCTCTTAATCTCTGCTTCGACAAATTTACCAAAGTAATCATCCCCCACTCTTCCCAAAAATAGAACATCGCCACCTGCTTTTTTAGAGGAAACTGCCTGATTTGCTCCTTTACCTCCCTGATTCATAAAGAAATTTTTTCCAACAAGAGTTTCCCCTTCCTCTGGGAATCTCTCAGAGTATACAACCAAATCTACATTGATACTTCCCACAACAAAGATCATAAGCTTGTCCCCTTCACAACCATATCAACTATCTCTCCTATTTTAAACTGGTTCCTTCCTCTCATGTATGTATTTATAACATCTTTCAATGCCTCTTTCCACTTCAAGGGGATAGATTCAGGGTCTAAAACTCCAAGAATTCCTAACGCTTCACCAAGATTACAATCAACATCAAAACCACTCCTTGAAATTATCTCTACAGTCTTTAAAAAATCACCCTTTCCAAACATAAGCCCCATCAGTACAATGGCAATGTTTGGGTAGAGATGAATCCAATTGTATCTTTCAAATCTTTTGTATATCCACTCCCTTACCTCCCTCCAGTTATCTTTCTCCTTGCACATCTTGTATGTGGTCTCAAGAACACTCCTTAACTCGCTTCTCTCTGGTATAAATTCCATAGAAATCTCTATTAATTTTTCAATATCCTCTTCAACAAAGGCAAGAGATGTAAGAATGGCTACGAACATTTCTCCATAAACTCCATTTTTATCATGGGAAACCACACCATCTATGTATGAAAGATAGGATGCCTTGTAAGGATCTCCTGGAGATAAGAGTCCAGGCATATTTCCTCTCATTGCTCCACCTATCCATTCATTGTAGGGATTGTTAAACTGACCTGAGAGAGGAGGCATTATGCCTCTCTTTATATTCATAAGAGCAATGAGTTCTGCACTCCAACCAAAAGGTATTCTTTTCACCCAGCCCAACGCAATGTCTTCACTTGTAATCTTTCTTCCCTTCTCTAAAAACTCAATGAGTAAATTTAACTCATAGGTAATATCATCATTTGTTGTGTCTACCTCATTATCAAGATAAAAGGAGAAATCTTTGTATGCACTCTCTATCTCCCAATAAGGATATCCTTCAATCTTTGTTCCAAAACTTCCACCAGAGATCATCCCGTATAGTCCACCTTCTATCCTCTCTTTTATAGAGGTTGGAGATTTTACAGTAACCTTTGGAAAGGCTTTTTCAATCTCTCTCCAGTTCATTGGATGAATAAAACTATTGTATGGATGATCCATGTTCTTTTTTAAATTTGGAATTAAACTAAATATCTTTGATGTAACAGAGATTAATCCCCCTATATCCTCCTCTTTAAGAAATTTCAATCCGACTGGAAGGAGTTTTTCCATCTCTGAAACATCAAATCCTCTATTTTCTAAAGCTTGCACACCGGCAATTATGAGAGATTCCCTTGCATTAGATCCTGGAACATAACTTTCCCACAGAAGTTTTGTTAGGAGTTCCTCACTCTTTATAAGTGGTTCTATCTCTCCCCAGTGAGATGCCTTTTTAACCAGTTTATCATTATAGAATAGATTTTTAGCGTAAATCCATGCTTTAAATTTCGAACTCATATCTTAATAAGCCCTAAGGAGAATTTAAGAGCTATATCTACCTTCACCATGGTTGATTTCTTGAGTTTTCCTATTTTCTTTAAGAGCCTTCTCTTATCAATGGTTCTAATCTGGTTGAGAAGTATAAAACTATCTTTATCCAATCCTCCTTCATTTCTTTCTACCTTTATAACAATGGGATACACCTCTTTAACCTCCTTTGATGTTATGGCTGCCACTATCACTGTCGGCGAATATTTATTTCCTATATCATTCTGTATTACAAGAACAGGTCTTATTCCACTCTGCTCCGAACCCTTTGATGGAGAAAGATCCACTAAATAGATATCTCCTCTCCTGATTTGACTTTTTTTTTACTCATTTGAAATACTTGAATATGTCCCTAAAGATTTCCTGTTCAACTTCAAAAAATTCTCTGGACAAAAGCATGCTTGCCTCTGACGACTCCTTGTATCCCTTTATCAGTTCCTTCTTGATGCGTGTCTTCCTATCCTCCATGGCAATATAGAAGGTAATGACCTCTTTTAGAAATTCATCCCTCTTCTTTCTCTTTCTCTTCGCCTTCTTTTCTACTGCCTCCAGGAGTTCAGCAGGCAGTGTAAGAGTGATCTTTTCTTCTCTCATTTTAGTTTCCTCAACTCATTTAATGCCTTTTCTATATCTTTAAAGATAAAACTCCCAAACACAAGAATGTCTACTCCCATCTCCTTAAGAACCTCAGCTATCTCAAAATTTAATCCGCCATCTACCTCTATCTCGAAACCGAAGTTTCCCTTCTCTCTAATTTTACATAACTTTCTAATTTTTTCAATAGATGAGTCTATAAATTTCTGTCCTGAAAAACCAGGGTTCACACTCATAACAAGAACAAAATCCACAATATCTAACACCTCTTCAAGAGAATTAAGGGGAGTTCCTGGATTTATAGCAACTCCTGCCTTTACTTTACTCTTCTTTATAGTATTTAAAATCCTGTTTATGTGATAATTTCCCTCTATGTGAACAGATATCATATCAACTCCAGAATCAATAAATCTATCTATAAATCTTTCCGGATTCTCAATCATGAGATGGGCATCAAGGGGCAAAGATGTTAAACTCCTTACAGCCTTTACTATGGGAAAACCAAAGGAGATGTTTGGAACAAAATGACCATCCATTATATCAAGGTGTATAATGTCAGCTCCAGATCTCTCCAGAAGTTTAATGTCTTTCTTTAAATTAACAAATTTAGATGCAAGTATTGAAGGTGCTATCTTCATGGATTCACCACTAAATCAACAGACGAACCAGAAGATGCGTATGTGAGAGGTGCAGGATCCTGATTCCATACAATTCCTGACGGATATGCAGGATTTCTCTTTTCAACAATCTTTCCTATGGTGTATCCACTTGTTATCACCTGACTCTTTGCCTCTTCAAGGGAGAGACCTATAACTGATGGCACCTGACCAAGAACACCCTTTGAAATTTTAAGATTTATGGGGGTTCCCTCCTCAACAAGCGTCTTTGGAGATGGCTCCTGCTCAAGGATTATTCCGACCTTCACATTTGGATCAGAAACCTCCTCAATTTTTCCAATTACAAGCTTCTTCTCATAAATCAACTCTTGTGCATCTCCAAAATCCATTCCTACAAAATCTGGAACTTCAACCTTTGGAGGCCCATTACTTATGGTAACATTTATAATCCTGCCCTCTTTTACAAGAACATGGGGATTTGGTTCCTGTGTAACTATGTAGTCTATTGGAAACTCTTTGGAAAATTCTGTACCAACGACTTTTATAAGTAAACCTTTCTCCTCAGCAAGTTTCTCAGCATCCCTTATCCTCATACCAACAAAGGAGGGCACGGAAACCAATTTACCTTTTCCCCTGGTACATGAATAGAGAGGGATCATAAGTATCATTATTAGCATCAGAGCTAAAATTTTACTCTTCATGCTTTTATTATATCAAAAGACAATCTTTATGATAAAATTCCTTTGAATAAAAGAAAAGGAGGATGAAATGGTACTTACAATTGACATAGGAAACACAAACATTTTACTTGGTGTTTTTAAAGGTAATGAACTTTTAAAGAACTGGCGTCTTGCATCAAGAACGGCAAGAACATCTGATGAGTATGCCCTTGACATTCTAAGCCTTTTATTTTTTGAGAAATTAAAACCAGAGGATATAAAGGGTGTAATAATATCCTCTGTTGTGCCACCTCTGGATCCTATATTTGAAAGGTGCATTGAAAAGACCTTTCATATAAAACCCATCTTTGTAAATCTTGACCTTGACTTAGGAATAAAGATTGACATAGAGAATCCAAAAGAAATTGGAATGGATAGAGTTGTGGGTAGTGTAGCTGCATTTAACAAAACAAAAACATCAACAATTGTGGTTGATTTTGGTACTGCCACCACATTTGATGTGATAAATAGAGAGGGTGTCTTCATCGGTGGAGCAATTGCACCTGGTATTCTCACATCCCTTGAGGGACTTTTCTTGAGAACTGCAAAACTACCAAAGGTTGAACTTTCAATTCCACCATCAGTTATTGGAAGGGACACAGCTAATGCTATAAGATCAGGAATTCTTTATGGGTGGGGAGGTATGGTAGAGAGAATTGTTGAAGAGATAGAAAAGAGGATTGGAAAAGCAAAGATTGTTGTAACTGGCGGTGTTGCACACCTTGTAACACCTCTTATAAGAAGGGAATTTTTATACGATAGATTCTTAACCCTTGAGGGTTTAAAGATCGTTTATGATAGAAATAGATGAAGATAGGAAACTTAACAACTGAATCCAACATATTCTTAGCACCTCTTCATCGCTTCAACGACCCAGCTTTTTTAAACTTGTGTAGTAAGATGGGCGCAGGAATAGTTTTTACAGGAATGGTATCCTCCTATAAGATAGTAAAAAAAGGGATAGATTTTAAAATTATCGGAGACACAAAACCAATTGCCATCCAGATATTTGGAAGTGATGAAAAAATAATGGGGGAGGCAGCAAAAGTATCTTCTGATTTTTTTGATTTAATTGATATAAACCTTGGATGTCCATCAAGAAAGGTTTTTGAGAGCGGCAGTGGAAGTGCTCTTTTATCTGATTTAAAGAAGCTAAGAAAAATAATAAGAAGTGTTGTAAAAAATGCTTCAGTACCTGTAAGTGCCAAAATAAGATCAGGTATCAATAAAAGAAATAAGAGTTTTATTGAGGTAGGAAAACTCCTTGAAGAGGAGGGGATAAGTATGATAACTCTTCATCCAAGAACAGTAGACATGGGATTTTCAGGCAAAGCAGAGTGGGAAGAGATAAGAGCCTTAAAGGAAAGTGTGAAAATCCCTGTAATTGGAAGTGGAGATATTAGAAACTACCTTGATGCAGAAAGAATGATTAAAGAAACTGGATGTGATGGGGTTATGATTGGGAGAGCAGCAATTGGAAATCCATGGATATTCATGGAGATAAAAGACTACCTCTACAACAATAAAATTCCAGTAAGAGTGTCATTAAAAGAAAGAATAGAGATGATTAAGTTACATGCAAAACTTCTTTTAGAGAATTTTGATGAGAACTATGCACTGATCCAGATGAAACTGCATGTTCCAAAGTATTTAAAGGGATATTCAGGTATAAACAGGTTGAATAAAATCTTAAATGGGGTAAAATCTATAAAAGAACTCTTCTCCCTTTTGGAGAAATTTAAAATATGGATATAAGAGGTGAAGGATGAAGAGGGTAGTAAGCGTAAGTCTTGGTTCTTCAAAAAGAGATAAAAAGGTTGAGGTTGAAATACTTGGTGAAAAGTTTAGCATTGAGAGAATTGGGACTGATGGAGATATTGAAAAATTTATGAGTCTCCTTAAAGAACTTGATGGAAAGGTTGATGCCCTTGGACTTGGTGGAGCAGATCTCTACATAAGCATAGGTAAAAAAAGGACAACCCTTAAAAGTGTTGAAAATATGATAAAGGATGTAAAGAAAACTCCCATATGTGATGGACAATGGCTTAAGGATACTTTAGAAAAGAAGGCAGTTTTTTACATAAAAGAGAAGGGATTTATTAAAGAGGGAACAAAGGTGTTGGTTGCTTCAGGGGTGAGTAGATACGGAATGGCTGAGGGTTTTTTAGAGGCAGGATGTAAAGTTTTATTTGGAGATATGATGTTCTCCTTAGGAATTCCAATTCCAATCTATAGACATTCATCTTTCCTCCTTCTTGCATCTATAATAGTGCCTATAGCAAGGAGACTCCCTTACAAGTGGCTTTACCCAACAGGAGAATCACAGGAAAAGGTAAAACCAAAGTATGAAAAATACTACAAATGGGCAGATGTGATTGCGGGAGATTTCTTATACATAAAGAAGCATATGCCTGAGGATCTAACAGGGAAAATTGTATTTACAAACACTACTACCCTTGAGGACAGAGATTTTCTTAGAAAGAGGGGAGTAAAACTTCTTGTAACCACTACGCCTGAATTTGATGGAAGAACCTTTGGTACAAATGTTATGGAAGCGGTCATATGTGCATATACAGGTAAGAAACCTGAAGAGTTGACTGAGAAGGACTACTATGATTTAATAGATGAACTGAACATAAAACCCAATATAATAGAACTTTAAGGAGGAAGAATGGAAACAAAGAAGGATAAGGTGATAACACCTAAGAGAGATAAAGTTTATGTAACAAAGGAAGGATTAAAGAGACTTGAAGAAGAGCTGGAATTTCTGAGGAATGTAAAGAGACCAGAAGTCAGTGAGAGACTGAATGCAGCAGTTCAATCCTTTGGAGAACTTGCAGAAAACCCTGAATATGAAGAGGCAAAGAGAGAGCAAGCTTTTGTAGAGGGAAGAATACTTGAGTTGGAAGACCTTTTATCCAAAGCGGTTGTGATTGATACAGGGAATCTCTCAAGATTACAGGTTGGAATGGGAAGTAAAGTGAAAATAGAAATAAAGGATTTGAAGAGAAAAACACGTGAGATAAAGGACTTCATGATTGTAAGTAGTGTGGAGGCAGACCCTGAAAAGGGAATGATCTCCAATAAGTCTCCAATAGGAGAGGCATTGCTTGGGAAAAAACCAGGAAATGTTGTAAAGGTAAAGATACCAAAAGGAGAGATACTTATAAGAATTCTTGCAATAGAGAAGTAAAATGGAAGAGAGAGAGGTTAGATTAAAGAAATTAGAAGAGTTAAAGAGTCTGGGTGAAGACCCATATAAGACAAGATTTGAAAGAACTCACTCTTTAAAAGAGATAAAGGATAACTATCCTTCTCTTGAAGGAAAAGTTGTAAAAGTTGCAGGTAGAGTAATATCCAAGAGACTTCATGGTAAGGCAAGTTTTTCCACAATAAGGGACTTCTCTGGTACACTTCAAATATACATAAGGTTTGACAATGTGGGAGAGGAGACCTACAAATTCTTTAAAAAGTTTATTGACCCTGGAGATTTTATTGGTGTAGAGGGAGATGTATTTAAAACCCACACAGGTGAGATAACCATAAATGTAAGGAAACTAACTCTACTATCAAAATCTATTAGACCTTTACCTGAAAAGTATCATGGAGTAAAGGATGTAGAGGTAAGGTATAGAAAGAGATACCTTGATCTCATAGCAAACCCAGAGGTCAAAGAAATATTTATAACAAGAAGTAAACTTATTAAGACAATGAGAGAGATTCTTGAGTCCTTTGGTTTCATTGAGGTTGAGACACCGATGCTTCAGCCAATCCCTGGAGGAGCAACGGCGAAACCATTTGTGACATATCACAATGCCCTTGATATGAACCTATACTTAAGAATTGCACCAGAACTTTATCTAAAAAGGCTTATAGTCGGGGGATTTGAAAGGATATTTGAGATAAACAGAAACTTCAGAAACGAGGGAATATCAACTGTTCACAATCCAGAATTCACAATGCTTGAGCTCTACTGGGCTTATGCAGATTACAAAGATATGATGGAACTTACAGAGAAACTAATATCAGAGACTGTAAAGAGAATAAAGGGAAGTTATATATGTGAATTTAAAGGAGAAAAGATAGACTTCTCTCCTCCATGGAGGAGATTTACATACAGAGAACTATTTGAAAAAGCAACAGGAGAAGATATAGAGAAGTTTAAAGACATTGACTTTGCACTTTCTTATCTTAAGAAGGAGGGAATAGAGTTAACAAGAAAACCAAACTTTAAAAACATCGTTGATGAAATATTTAAAGAGAAGGTGGAGGGTAATCTCATCCAGCCTACAATAATATATGACTTTCCTGTTGAGATGTCTCCCCTTGCAAAGAGAAAAAAGGATGAACCAGATTGGGTGGAGAGATTTGAGGTATTTGTGGGAGGTATGGAGATAGCAAACGCCTTCTCAGAATTAAACGATCCCATTGATCAAAAGGAGAGATTCCTTGCACAGGCTAAGGAGAAGGCAAAGGGAGATGAAGAGGCGCACTTCTTTGATGCAGATTATATAGAGGCACTTGAACATGGTATGCCTCCCACTGCAGGACTTGGAATAGGAATTGACAGACTTGTTATGATAGTAACTGGAAAAGACTCCATAAGGGAAGTTATTCTATTTCCGCAGCTTAGAAAAAAGGAGGAATAATGAAGAGAGTGGTTTCTGGCATGAGGCCAACTGGAAAACTTCACCTTGGAAACTATCTTGGAGCACTGAAAAACTGGGTCAGTATTCAAGAAAAGTACGACTGCTACTTCTTCATTGCTGACTATCACTCCTTAACAACGAAGTACGAACGCACAAGGGAAATCAGATCAAATCTTGAGGAAGTTGTAATGGATTGGTTATCTGCTGGTCTTGATCCAGAAAAATCTGTTTTGTATGTTCAATCTGGTCTACCTGAAATTCCCACACTTCACCTCCTCTTTTCAATGATAGTTCCAATGCCATGGCTTGAAAGGAACCCAACGGTAAAGGAGATGGTTAGAGATCTCAACTTGAAGGAGAATGTGGGATATGGACTTCTCGGTTATCCTGTTCTTCAAGCTGCAGATATATTAATAGTAAAGGGTGAATTTGTACCTGTGGGTAAAGATCAACTTCCTCACCTTGAATTAACACGAGAGATAGCGAGAAGATTCAACTATCTCTACGGAGATTTGTTTCCTGAACCACAACCACTTTTAACAGAAACACCTATAATAAAAGGAATTGACGGAAGAAAGATGAGTAAGTCTCTTGGAAACCAGATAAATCTAAGTGATGAAAAAGAAGAGATAGAATCAAAGATAATAAGAATGGTTACAGATCCAGAAAAGATAAGAAAGGGTGATCCAGGGCATCCCGATGTATGCTCTGTCTTTTCATACTATAAAACCCTGTTTCCAGAAACTGCCCATACCATTAAAAAGGAGTGTGAATCAGGAAAGAGGGGTTGTGTTCAATGTAAAAAAGAGCTTGCAGATAGAATATACAAAAAACTTGAACCCTTAAGAGAGAGAAGGGTAAAGTTTGAGAACAACAAGAAACTTCTGTGGGATATAATAAATTTTGGGACAGAGAAGGCGAGAAAGATAGCAAAAGAAACAGTTAAGAAGGCAAAAGAACTCATAGGGATAGATTACATATGAAATTAAAAAAATTGGTTGCTGTGGATTCATTGTTTACTGCAGAACTAATAGAGAAGTTCCTTGAGGAACAGGGGATACCGGTAGTGATAAAGAGACCAGACATGTTTGATAATCCCTACCTTGGAAGCACTGGTCCAAGAGAACTCTATGTTAACGAACTTGACTTTGAAACAGCAGAAAAACTTCTTGAGGAATCGAAGATAGTGGAGAATAGAGATAATCTTGAAGAGTAGTTATGGGTTTGATAAAATTAAGTTAACCCTGGGAAGGGTTGTGTCGATCTGGATGGGTTGGGCCAACACCGAGATAAAAGGGATTCTTAATCTATAACTGTTTCCGGGATGGAAGGTTATAGAGGCGAATCCCACCTGCTATGGAGCAGGTTCAAGCTCATCTAATCGCACCCCCTCCCGGGGTTTAATAGGAAAAAAGAAATGAAAGAAATTGGAAAGGTTTTAAAAACTGAGGGTAATTTTTCAATTGTAGAGGTTGGAGGGAAATACTGTGAGACCTGTTCTTTAAAAGGTCACTGTCTTTTATCAGCACAAAGAGAGAAAAAGATTAAGGTAAAAAATCTCGTAAATGCAAAAGAAGGAGATATTGTTATAGTGAATGTTCCGTCAAAAAAGTATCTATCAGTTACCTTTGTAATATATGTACTTCCAATAATTTTTATGCTTATAGGTGCGTATGTCGGAATTAAACTTGGGACAATACTTGGCATTAAAGACCCCAACCTATCACCAATAATTTTTGGATTCTCGTTCCTCTTTCTTTCATTTATCCTTGTGAGATCTTTATCAAATATTATAAATTTTAGACCCGAGATAGAAAAGGTTATTGAGGAATATAAAAGTTGATGGAAGTAAATATAAGATTTAGTTTTAGGAGGAGAGATGGGAATCGAGGGCAACATTAAAGATTTTCCTCTTACAGAGGTTTTGAATCTCTTAATATTTAGTAACAAGAGCGGAATATTGAAGATCTATGGAGTATCAAAAGGAGAGAAATTTAATGGAGAGGTATACATTGTCAAAGGGAAAATAATGGATGCAAAATTTAACTCCAAAAAAGGCGAGGAGGCATTGTTTTCCATCCTTTCACTTGAGGATGGAAACTTCAATTTTGAGGCAAAGGAACTTAATATAAAGGAAAATATAAAAACTCCTATGGAATCACTCATCCTCGAAGCTATAAGAAGGAGTGATGAGACAAAGGAGCTTTACAAAAAGATTCCCCCCACATCAACACTTCTTGAAACTAATCCGAACCCTCCAACAAAGGAATTTAAACTATCATCAGATGAATGGGTTGTACTAAATCTCTTCAAAGAGAAAAAAACCATAAGTGAAGCTATAAAGGAATCTCCCCTATCTGAATTTAAAACAGTTAAGGCAATCTATGCACTTCTCTCCCTTGGACTTCTTATAAGAAGTGAGAGAGAGGAGATAGATATATCCACGATCATTCCAAGAAGAGCCCCTCAACCTGTTAGAGACGCCTTATCCATACTGGGATTTGGTGGAGGAAGAGACAGGTGCAGCAGATTCTATGCAAAAGTTGATGGAGAAAAGAGTTTAAAAGAAATAAAAGAAGAACTTGGAATGAATGATAAGGAAGTTCTTGAGTGTTTCATAAAGCTTCTAAAGGAAACAAGAATCATATCAAATCTATCTATAGATAAGTTAAAATTTATTGAAAAGAGGTTAAAGGAGGGTTAAATGAGATTAGCAGATCTTTGGCAACCTGCACTGATCGGTTTAATTTCTGAATTTTTTTTACTACTTGCATTAAGGTTTAGAAGAAGAATGTCGCTTACATTCTTCTATATTTATACAGGTGGTATAATGGCTTTGCTTCAGCTTTCAATACAGAGAGCAAGTCCGGTGCTTCCTGGAGGATTATTCTTTAGATACACT
>JAGGSY010000107.1 GCA_021158845.1 Caldisericia bacterium | reverse complement strand
CCTTTACCGACCTTCCTGATTACACGCCAGATTTAGACTTTGTCCTTGTTACCCCAACAGTGGACGAGGTGAGGAATCTTGCCTTGGATGAAAAAAGATGGAATGAAATTGTTTCAAAAATAAAGGAAAGACTTGCTGAGGCAAAGATTTTAGCTATGATTGACTGGGCTGGAACTACAAACACACCTTTAGGAGTTTTTTCTCAAGAGTTAAGCAAAGAGGAGCAAAGGAAATTTTTATTAATTGCCGATGAATTCTTCTCAAAGAAAGGAATAATCTTTGTCTATCCAGTGCATGGTGGATTTATGGGTCAAGATGCAAAGGTTCTATCTTTTGGAAAGCTGAAAACCTATGATTCTTTAGCCCCTGAATTTGAGACCTATGAAACGATAAAAGAGTTAGCACAAAAGAAAACCACTTATGGTAACTTCAAGAAAAGATTATTGAGCACTAAGGTAGCTTGCTGGTATCAAAGTATTACTGATTATAAAGCCTTTAACAGAAGACTAGATGATGTTATCACTCATCTAAAAGAGACAAATACGGATTTTATTTTCAGAGCATTCTGGAAGTATAAAGTTATTCCCGAAACTTGTCACGAACTACCTCTAAATCAGAGAAAGAAATGTGAAAAAGCAGGGTATAGTTATGAGAATTTTGAAAAATCGGTAAATAAAATCAAAGAGGAAATTCCTTCCATTATAGTCTCTGCTGGAATCCCTACAGAAAGAGTTGATGTTAATGAATATAATCCGATAACGGACAAGAAATATACAAAAAGTAAACTCTGGGAAATGGCTTTAGATCCAGCAAAGTGGAATATAAAAAACCCAGAAACAGGGAAATTAATAACCAAAGAGGAGTTTCAATTCAACAGAGGAAAATTACTTGGCTTTTTCCCTTCTGATTGGACTTCTCCCTCTGATTACAACTGGAGAGAAGCTTATGCTTATTATCCAGATATAACAAATCCAGAATTTCAAGAGTTGCAGCTTTCATGGGCAAAGAAAATGATAGATTCTGGAGCAGATGCTATTTGGATTGACATGCTCTTTGCCCAGGCAAGAATGTTTTATGAATTAACGAAAAATCCTTACCATCCAGCAGTTAAAGAAGCTTATGAAGCTTCTTTAAAGCAAATAGATGAAATTCACAAATACGCAAGGGAGAAAGGAAAATATGTTTATGTTGGAGGATGGACGAATTTCCTTGAGATAAAAGATAGCAAGGGTAATCCAGCATATCCTATGCCGGATTTTGATTTCATTGTAAATATGATTTGGGAGGAAGAGGTTAAAAACAAAAAATTGTCTGAGGAAAGGTGGGATACCTTTTTTGCTAAGATTAAAAAATATCTGGGCAATGATACTCTTATTTTGATTTTTATGGATGAAGCAGCAGTTAGATGGCAGGATCAACCTTTAGGAATATTTTCCCAATATTTGAATAAGACTGAACAAGCAAAATTCTTGGAGATGGCAGATAGTTTCTTCTTACGAAAAAGAGAAGAATTTAAACTTCCAATAACTTTTGTTTATCCTTTGCATGGAG
>JAGGSY010000106.1 GCA_021158845.1 Caldisericia bacterium | reverse complement strand
AAGAGTTCTCTTTTCTTGATTATACTCCAATTCTATCTTTAATGGAATTCTTATATAGGTCATACCCTCCTCTAACATTAACCGCTTTAAATCCATTTCCTAAAAGGATTCTCTGTGCTATGTATCCCCTTAGTCCTGTCTGACAATAGATCAGATATGTCTTGTTTTTATCAAGTTCGTTTAATCTCTCTCTAAGCTCAGGAAGAGGTATGTTGATGGAACCTTCAATTTTTCCAGTGGCAAGTTCTTCTCTATTTCTTACATCGAGAGGGATAGCACCTTTCTTAATGTAGTCATCTACCTCATAAGGAGATATTGAGGGAGATAGTCCTCTGAAGATATTTTCTGCAACAAAGCCCACATAATTCACAAGATCTTTACTTGACCCAAACGGTGGTGCATAAGAAAGATTCAAATCCTTCACATCAACCAAATTTGCTCCAAACTTCATAGCTGTTGCAAGAACATCCACTCTTTTATCCACTCCATCATATCCAACCACCTGTGCACCAAGAATTTTTTTATCCTCTGGTGAATAAAGAACTTTTATATAGACAGGCTTAGCACCAGGGTAGTATGATGCATGGCTGTATCCCCACACATACAGAGAGTCATATTTAATTCCCAATTTCTTCAATAGTTGCGAATCCAAACCAGTGGCACCGGCAGCAAGGTCAAATATTTTAACTACACAAGTTCCCATGGCACAATCATATTTAGAGTCAATACCACAGATGTTGTCTGCAGCAACCCTTGCTTCTTTCGTAGCAGGCTCAGCAAGGGCAATCCTCACCTTTATGTCCACAACACAGTGGGGTATCTCAATTGCATCACCTACGGCGTATATGTATGGATCAGATGTCTGCATTCTCTCATTGACCTTTATTCCACCGAAATCACCTATGGAAAGTCCGGCATCCTTTGCAAGCTTTATCTCTGGTCTAACTCCTATGGCAAAAACAACAAAATCACCAGAGACAGTTTTTCCATTTTCAAGGATTACATCTATCCTATCTCCTTTATCCTTAAACTCCTTAACAGCAGAACCAAGATGGAGGTTAACTCCTTTGGATATGAGTTCTTCATGCACAAACTCCGCCATCTCCTTATCAAGGAAGGACAAAACCTGTGGTAGCATCTCCACTATATGAACATTTAGCCCTCTCTCCTTTAGATTTTCAGCCACTTCAATGCCAATAAAACCGCCACCAACGACAACAGCTTCTCTACTTCCCCTCTCTATCTCTGCAATGATTCTGTCTGCATCAGGAATTGTTCTTAATGTAAATATCTTTTTGCTATCAATTCCTGGTATTGGTGGTTTTACAGGATTTGCACCGGGGGAGAGAACAAGAAAATCATAAGAATCCTCAAATTCTTCTCCTGTATCAAGATTTTTAACTTTTACCTTCTTACTTTCTCTATCTATGGAAACCACCTCGTGTTTTGTCCTCACATCAATGTTATACTTTTTTCTCATCTCCTCCTCTGTAACCACAACTATCCCCTCTCTATCCTTGATAACGCCCCCTATATAGTAGGGAAGTCCACAGTTTGCAAAGGAGATATACTCTCCCCTTTCATACATCACTATCTCACACTCTTCACTGAGTCTTCTCAACCTTGTAGCTGTAGCTGCTCCACCAGCAACACCTCCCACAATTATAACTCTCATAGAAATTTCCTCCTTTCAGTTTTTTGATTATACTGTTAAGATTCTATCAAGAAATTCTATCCTTGTGAAGATAAAATACCTTCTTTTGAACTAAAATTGTATAATTAATCTGGAGGTGATAGGAATGAGGAGCATAATTACATATCTT
>JAGGSY010000105.1 GCA_021158845.1 Caldisericia bacterium | reverse complement strand
CTCTTATTCTTATTTAATCATAACCGAGCTTGCCATAAAGGCAAGGGCGTGATTGTCCACCGGGTCCACCTATGTTAGGGGGAGTCAAGTGACAGGTGCGGCAAGAGACAGACGAGCGTTGCGGCCAGAGGTTACGAGCGCATCGGCGAGGAGAGGTAGCTCTAGTTCCCGTAGGCGATCCGCGACAAAGGCTCTCGAAGACGGGGCTGACAGCTGCTGACGACCTATCCGGTAGGCCCACTCCTGAAGCTTGCGCACGTAGGACACCTGACGTAAGTATTGGTAGTTGGACTTCTCCGTGAGCATATGCCAGATGGTGACCAGCAGCTTGCGGGCGATCGCCACGATAGCGATACTATAGCCGCGCCGCTGGGCGATGCGCTGATGGACCTGACGCCAATGGGCATCCCAGCGCACCGCGGCTTGGGCGGCCTCGATCATCAGCCAGCGCAGCAGACGATCACCGCTCTTGGTGATGTGACCGTGATACGCGCGACGGCCCGACTGGTGTTCCCGCGGCACCAGCCCCACATAGCCAGCTAGCTTATTCGCCGATGGAAAGCGCCGGACATCTCCGAGTACGGCCACGATGGAAAAGGCGGTGTACAACCCCACACCTGTGATCTGCATGAGACGCGCGATACGCGGGTCATCTTGCGCCAGACGTGCAATCTGCCGTTCACACTCCTGGATCTGTTTCTCTGAGAACTCGATCCGCGCTAGCAGCTGTCTGAGGATGAGTTGCTCCACCTGGGGCAACTTCTGGTGTGTCAGCCAGTCTCGCCCGGCCGCCGAAAAGAGGTCTCTTTCAGGACTCTGGAGGTTGTGAGTTTGCAGGAGGTGATGGAGCTGGTTCTTGGCCTGAGTACACTGTTTCCGCAAGCGACCGCGGTGGCGGGCCAGTTGGCGCCATTGGCGCACCTGGGGGCTAGGGATCCACACTTCACTGATGAAGTTCGCGGCCAGCAGACAGGCCAGGGCGCGGGCATCGACTTTGTCGTTCTTGATCTGCGCCTCGGCGATCAGCTTGGTCTTGTATGGATTAGCCACCACCACCTGACCTGCGTAACGCTCCAGCATCTCCACCACAGCCCAGGTGTTGGTCGTCACTTCAATCACCACCCCGTCATGCTTCCCCAGGTGGCGACCACACCACCGCTCTAAGTCACCCATGCTGACCCGTTCGCTGCGTAACACCACCTCCTGCTCCCGATTGACCCCCACGATCACCGCATACTGCTTGTGAATGTCCATTCCCACAAATCGTGTTATCATCTGTATGCATCCCTTTCTATGGCTTGTGGCGAGGTGAGCGGAAAGCTGCTAGGTGCACGCACCTATTCGTGGTCTAGACCACAACTGGGCAAGTCGTTCACCGGGCAAACATTCCAACGAGCTCGTAGCTCAGCACCCCGGGCGACCGGCTTTCCGGCTCAACCTAAGGTTGTGCCCAGTCCTACTAGCTTAACCTTCCCTCGCCTCGCCTCAAGTCCTCGCTCACCTCCCTCTCACATACTAACATCTGCTGGCGTAAGTGTGGGGCTGCCATCTTTCGGCGGCAAGGTTGACGCTTCAAAATCTAAAGAAAGCGAACGTCAGCAAACATTGCAACTTACAGACCCTGCGTACTTCAATGTTCTTTATCAATACCTGATACA
>JAGGSY010000104.1 GCA_021158845.1 Caldisericia bacterium | reverse complement strand
GTTTAATATTAAATTAAGTTTAAATTAAGTATGGAGGAGAGGTTTGATTTTGAAAGAGGAAGAAAAAGTCATTGATGAAATTAAAATTTGTAAGATAGGAGGTTAATATGCCAGTTCCTATTGGACCAAAGGTAAGAAAAATAGAGGTGAACATTGTAATACAAAACTATATAATCAGGGGGAAGATATCAGTTCCTCAAAACATGAGATTTTCAGACGCAATAAACAGATTTCTTAAGGAGGTTAGCTTTATTCCTCTCACTGATGTGGAGATTAAAAGCACAATGCAGACTGAGAAGATAGCAAAAGCTGACTTCTGCCTTATAAATAAATCTCTTATAGTCGGAATTTTTCCTGCCGAAGAGGGTGTATAAGTTAAATTAGATAACTTTGATCTATCTTTCCAATACTTCTCGGTCTCTCCTTGAGGGTAGCATTCAGTATCATGTGTTTCTTACCTCTGATTATCTCAATTTTAACTGTATCACCAACTTCATGTTCCCTTATGTATTTGGTAAGTTCCTGAACTGTTGTGACTTCCTTACCATCAAATTTTGTTATTATATCAAACTCCTTTAAACCTGCTTTATCTGCTGCAGTGTTTGGATAAACTTTCAAAACAAGAACTCCTTTATCTACTGGGAGTTTTTCCCTCTTTGCAATATCTTCGTTTATTGAGACACCACCTATACCAAGGAATGGCCAGACAACCTTACCATACTTGTTTAAATCAGAAACAACCTTTACAACTGTATTTGATGAAACTGCAAAACCTATACCCTGGGCACCACTTTTTATGGCAGTGTTCATTCCTATAACCTCTCCTGCCATATTCAAAAGTGGTCCACCACTATTACCAGGATTTATTGCTGCATCAGTTTGTATAACTCCCACAAGAGTCCTTCCATCTTCAAAGGAAAGAGTCCTCTCTAAAGCGGAAACTACGCCTGACGTTACTGTGTGATCAAGACCATATGGATTTCCAATGGCAACCACCATTTGACCCACCTTTAATTTAGAGGAATCTGCAAATACAAGATGGGGAAGATCCTTTGCCTTTATCTTTAAAAGAGCTACATCTGAAGATGGATCCGTTCCAACGATAAAACCTGTAAACTCCCTACCATCAGAAAGAGTTACAGTTATATCCTTTGCATCTTCAATAACATGGTAGTTTGTAACTATATCCCCATCACTGGAGATTATAAATCCAGAACCAAGTGCTGGAGTCTCGTATGTAAAGAAGAAACCTGAAACAATCTTCTTGGTAGATATGGTAACCACAGCAGGTCCAGCTTCCTCTGCTACTTTTATTATTTGAGACTCCTCCAGATTGATAATTTTTGTGGTCTCTATAATCTGTGTTTTAGTTGGAGTCTGAGTGCTTGAACTTTCTTTCGCCTGTGGAAAATACTTCATTGTAATAAAAGAGCCTACACCACCGCCAACCAAAGCACCAATTAGAAACACAATAATCCATAAAACTATACTTGGTCTTCTATAAGGTCTATACTCTCCAAAGCCATTCATATCTTTACCTCCTTTTTAAACAAGCAATTTAAACTTCATCTTTTATTATACACCCCAGATTAAATTTGTTACTTAGACCTTACGACTCTGGGTGCCAGGCACTATCCGTTGCAATTTTTGGATAAATCACTTAAAAAATATTGAGAGGATGAAGGCAAAGATGAGGGCAGGTAAAAAGTTTGATAGTTTCAGCTTCTTAAGTCCCAGTATGTTTAGTCCAATTCCAATTATTAGAACACCCCCAACACCTGTAATCATATTTACAGTGTGGGTAGTTAGAAGAGATCTCGCCAAAGACGCACCAATTGTTAATCCTCCTTGATAGATAAGTATGAAAAGTGTGGAAAAAAGGACACCAATACCAAGAGTGGAGGAAAGGGCAATTGAGGTTATTCCGTCAAGGATGGATTTTGTATAAAGGAGTGTAGCATCGCCAGTGAGACCCTCATTTATAGCTCCAACAATGGTCATTGATCCCACACAGAATATAAGTGATGCAGTGATAAAACCTTCTGTAAAAGAGCCTTCGCTTTTTATCTTCCTTTTTATCCTATCTCCCACTCTCTCAAGAAAATCTTCTATTTTTAGAATCTCCCCCACAACTGCTCCAAGAATCACAGAAAATACCATAATAATTATGTTGTCAGTCTTTAACGAAAGTATAAATCCAAGGGCAAGTGATGAAAGTCCAACCCCCTCCATGGCAATCTTTTTAACTCTATCTGGAAGTTTATTACCAATTAATAAGCCAACCCCACCTCCCACAAGAACTGCAATAATGTTTACAATGGTTCCCTTCATATAAAAGAAGGAAGAGCGTTTTAAACGCTCTCCCTCTCCTTTTTCTCTTGCTTCTCTTTGACCCTTACACTGTCATAATCTGAAAAGCCTGTTCCTGCAGGAATTAAACTTCCAACAATTACTGCCTCTTTAAGACCTTCCAGTGTGTCAGTCTTTCCAGCAATGGCTGCCTCTGCAAGAACCTTTGTTGTCTCCTGGAATGATGAGGCAGAGAGGAATGAATCAGAAGAAAGTGCCGCCTTGGTGAGTCTCAATAGAAGCACTTTGTAGGTTGCAGGTTTCTTTCCCTCAGCTCTAACAACTCTATTCTCCTCTTCAACCTCTGTTCTCTCAACTTCCTGGCCTGGATAGAACTTTGTATCACCCGGTTCAATTATAACCGCTTTCCTCGTTAACTCCCTAAGTATTATCTCTATGTGTTTGTCGTTTATATTCACACCCTGACCTTTGTAAACCTTCTGAATCTCCTGAAGTAGGTACTGCTCTGTATCTCTAATCCCCTTCACCTGGAAGAGTTTGTGTGGATCAAGTGGTCCTTCAGTCAATCTATCCCCTGCCATAACAAAATCTCCATCCTTAACTCTTAAACTCTTACCATATGCAACAGAGTAAACTGTCTCTTTACCCATTAATTTTGAGACAATGGCTTCCTTATCAAGGGATAAAATATCCTGAACCTTTTCCAATTTTACCTCTTTAAGTGCCTCAATGAGTTCCTCATCAAGGTCAGCGTCATATATTGTAGTTTTTGAATTAACATTTACAAGTTTTTCAAGGGCATCTATCAATGTAGAGTAAAGTTCAAGCGCCTTTGTCTTTGATCTTGGAGTAACTATTATCTTTCTTGAATCCTCTTCATCTTTTATCCTCACATAACCTGTAACTTCCGATATTATAGCTCCACCTTTTGGCTTTCTCACTTCAAAGAGTTCCTCAACTCTTGGTAAACCTGTAGTTATATCCTTTGCTGCAACTCCTCCTGTGTGGAAGGTTCTTAAAGTTAACTGGGTTCCTGGCTCTCCTATGGATTGAGCAGCTACAATTCCTACTGCCTCTCCCACATTTACAAGTCTCCCTGTGGATAGATCTCTACCATAGCACTTCGCGCAAACTCCATTTGGTGCCTTGCATGTGAAAATTGATCTTATCTTTACTCTCTTTATTCCAGCTTTCTTTATCTTCTCCACTGCCTCTTCATCTATCTCCTCTCCCTCTTTAAGAATGAGTTCAGATTCCACAGGAATCTTTATGGGAAACTCAGTTATTCCATTCTCTTTTACCTTCTTAACAAGCTCTGCAGTTACAAGTTCACCTTCTTTGAAAAGGAGTCTCTCATCTTTATCAAATATATCCTGTGATAACCATGCTCCCTCTGGAATTTCATCACCAACTTTAAACATTATCTCCTTCTCTGACGGGGTATAAATATCCTCTGCAGCATATCTACCAAGAATTCTCTCTTCAAGGGTCTCAATAACTCTCTGACCTTCTCTAATCTCCTCTACATACACTCCCTCTGGGAAGTTTCTTACCCATACCTCTTCAATTCCCTTCTCCTCTATCTCCTTTGCAAGTTCTCTTGTTATCTCCTGATCCTTCTTTACAATAATATCTCCAGTCTTTGGATCAATCACATCTCTTGCTGCAATCTTTCCAACTATCTGCCTGTATAAAGATTTAATAATCTTATTCTCTATCCTAAGTGGTCTCACAGGTATCTCACTGCAATCTTCATACTTTACAACCACCTTATGGGAAACATCTGCAAGTCTTCTTGTAAGGTAACCAGCATCTGAAGTTTTAAGTGCAGTGTCTGCAAGACCCTTTCTTGCCCCATGAGTTGAAATGAAGTATTCAAGCACAGATAGTCCCTCTTTAAGATTTGACTTTATTGGAAATTCTATAATTCTTCCAGATGGATCTGACATGAGTCCCCTTATTCCAACCATCTGGAGTATCTGCTCTGGTTTTCCTCTTGCCCCAGATGCTGCCATAAGGAACAGGAAGTTAAAGGGATCGTATGTTACAAATATCTCCTGTTTCAATTCCTCAACAGCTTTAAGCCAGACCTCTATGGTTTTCTTATACCTTTCCTCTTCAGATAAAAGCCCTTCTTCATAGAATTTTTTAATTTTTTTCTCTTTCTCCTCTGCCTTTCTTAAAATCTCTCTTCTCCTCTTTGGAATTACCATATCATCCATACCTATGGTTAAACCTGAAAGGGTGACCATTTCAAAACCAAGCTTCTGTACCTCATCAAGTAGTTCCGCAGTCTTTTCAAAACCATACCTCTTAAATACCATGCTGAAGAGTTCGTTTATACTCTTCTGATCAATGAGTTTGTTAAAGAATGGGAATGTTGGGTCCTTTAATACAGATTGAATGAGCTCATTAAATAGTACTCTACCAACTGTTGTATCCTTTATCCACTCTCCATTCCAGTAAAAATCTATCTTTGAATTGAGCTCCACCTTCTTCTCTTCAAGGGCTGCCCTCAAATCATCAACAGTGTAAAATTTAAGTCCTTCTCCCTTTGCTCCATGTTTTATGAGTGTTATGTAGTAACATCCAGCAACCACATCCTGCACAGGGAGTGTAATAGGTCTTCCATGCGCTGGAGATACGGTGTTGTATTTTGAAAGCAGAAGGTATTTTGATTCAGTTTGTGCAGCAATGGAGAGAGGAAGGTGTATTGCCATCTGGTCTCCATCAAAATCTGCATTGAATGGTGGACAGACAAGAGGAGAGATTTGAATTGCCTCTCCATCAACAAGAACAGGTTTGAAAGCTTGTATACTCATTCTATGAAGGGTTGGAGCTCTGTTCAATAGAACCACATAATCTTTAACTGTATCTGCAAGAACCTTCCACACATTGCTATCTGGTTCTTTTACCGCTCTCTCTATCATCCATTTTGCATTTCTCAAGTTTACTGCGATTCCCCTCTCCTCAAGGTCATGCATGAGGAAAGGCTTAAAGAGTTCAAGAGCCATGCTCTTTGGAACACCACATTCATCAAGCTTTAAATTTGGTCCAACAACTATAACACTTCTACCTGAATAATCCACTCTCTTTCCAAGGAGGTTCTGTCTGAATCTTCCCTGTTTTCCCCTCAAAATATCTGATAGAGAACGAAGAGGTCTGTTGTGGGAACCAATAATTGGATGAGTCTTGTGGGAATTGTCAAGCAACGCATCCACTGCTTCCTGGAGCATCCTCTTTTCATTCTGCAGCATTATGTCCGGTGCATTTACTGCTATGAGTTTCTTCAACCTGTTGTTTCTATTGATAACCCTCCTGTAGAGATCATTCAAATCCACTGAGGCAAATCTTCCTCCTTCAAGGGGGAGGAGTGGTCTTAAATCTGGTGGAATAACAGGTAAAACTGTAAGAACCATGTACTCTGGTTTGTTTCCAGAATTTATGAACGCTTCAACATAGTCAAGTCTCTTCATTGCGTGAATCTTTCTCTGTTTTGAACTGGAATCTCTAATCTCTTTAAGGAGTTCGTCTCTAAGTTTTGGAAGGTCAAGACCTTTAAGTAAATCAAGAATTGCCTCTGCCCCTCTCTTCGCCACAAAATCATATCCTGCTTCTTTATACTCTCTATACTCCTCCTCTGAAATAACTTGCTTATCTTTAAGGGGAGAGTTTCCTTTATCTATAACTACATAGGATGCGTAGTAAACAATTTTTTCAACATCAGTCTTTGACAAATCAAGAAGGATGGGTATTATATTTGTTGCCCTGAAGTACCATATATGTACAACAGGAGCAGCAAGATTTATGTGACCAAATCTCTCTCTCCTAACCTTTGATGAGGTAATTTCAACTCCACATCTCTCACATACAAGTCCTCTATATCTAATTCCTTTTAATTTTCCGCAATGACACTCGTAATCTCTTACAGGTCCAAAGATTCTCTCGCAGAAGAGACCATCCATTTCTGGTTTGAAATTTCTATAATTTATGGTTTCAGCCTTCTTCACCTCTCCATGAGACCACGAAAGGATCTCTTCTGGAGAGGCAAGGGAGATCTGAATTGCCTGAAACTTTTTTTCAGTCAAAAGTTCACCTCCTGTTATTCCTTACCCTCTTCTCTCTTCCTTCTCTTTATTATCTCTTCTGCAATCCTTGCTGGAACCTCTTCATACTTTGCAAATCTTGCTGTGAAGTAACCCCTCCCTTGAGTTAAAGATGCAAGATCCAGTCCATATGTAAGCATCTCAGCCTCAGGGACGAAGGCTCTCACTATGGAAATTCCCTTCTCTGAATCCATGCCAAGTATCTTCCCTCTCCTTGTGTTGAGGTCTGATATTATATCTCCAAGAAATTGCTCTGGAACTCTAATCTCCACTTCAAGTACTGGTTCAAGAAGAACTGGTTTTGCCTCTGCCATTGCCTTCTTGAAAGCCATTGATGCAGCGATTTTAAAGGCAAGTTCAGATGAATCCACAGGATGGTATGAGCCATCATAGAGAACAACCTTAACATCTACAACAGGATAACCGGCAAGTATTCCCTCCTTCATTGTCTCTCTAATTCCCTTCTCAACAGCTGGAATGTATTGCTTTGGAATTGCTCCACCAAATATCTTATCAACAAATTCAAACTCTTTTCCTCTCTCAAGAGGACTTATCTCAATGAAACAATGACCATACTGACCATGACCACCTGTCTGTTTCTTATATTTTCCCTCTGCCTTTGCAGTTCCCTTTATTGTCTCTTTATATGCAATCTCTGGTTTAGTTAGGGTAACTTCCACTCCAAACTTCCTTGCCAGTTTTTCAACCATCACCTGAAGGTGTGTTGCTCCCATGCCTTTTATAAGGAGTTGTTTTGTTACATCGTTTCTTTCAACAATAAAAGTGGGGTCATCTGCGGTGAGTTTGAATATTGCTGTACTCAATCTATCCTCATCTTCCTTTCTCTTTGGTTCCACTGCATATGAAAGGACTGGCTCAGGATACTTCAACCAATCATACTTCACCTTAAAGTTGGAATCACAAAGGGTATCTCCTGTAAGGGTATGGTTGAGTTTTGCAATAACTCCCATATCTCCTGCAAGAATCTTGTCTGTTTTCTCCTGATTCTTTCCCCTTATGAAGAAGAGATTTG
The DNA here is from genome assembly GCA_021158845.1 of Caldisericia bacterium. Lineage (NCBI taxonomy): Bacteria > Pseudomonadati > Caldisericota > Caldisericia > Caldisericia bacterium. The sequence continues at coordinate 7,732 of JAGGSY010000104.1, read as the reverse complement.
AAACCCTTTCCTCTTTACCCTTATCCACATTGAGTACCTTCATATCACTTGTCAGTTTTCCAGTGTAAACCTTTACAAAGTTAATTCTTCCCACAAATGGATCAGTAAATGTCTTAAATACAAGACCAGAGAAGGGCTTTTCTGGATCAATGCTATCAACAACAACCTCACCTGAATTGGGCTTCTTACCGTAGCGTTTCTCATTAAGATATGGTGAGGGAAATTCATCAACGATAAAATCAAGAATCTCCTCTGTTCCTATATCAGATACGGAGGAAGAAACAAGAACAGGGAATATCATCCTATTCTTTATTCCCTCCTTTAGACCCTTCTTTATATCATCAGGAGAAAGGTCTCCTTCATTGAGATACTTATCCAACAACTCCTCATCATTCTCTGCTATTTTCTCTACAAGCTCATTCTTGTACATTTCAAACTTTTCCTTCTCAGAATCAGGAATATCCACTTCCTTTACATTTCCACCTTCAAATATCTTTGCCTTTCCTGTAAGAAGGTTTATAACACCTTTAAAGCTCTGCCCTTGACCAATGGGAAGAATGAGGGGAACAGCGTCTGAACCAAAGAAATCCCTGATACTGGTAAGTGCTTTTTCAAAGTTTGCATTCTCTCTATCCATTCTGCTTACAACAAAACATGCAGGAATCTCCTCTTCCTTTACAAACTCCCAGACCCTTTCAGTTCCAACTTCAACACCTGAAGAGGCATCCACAAGAACAACGGCAGCTTCTGAAACCCTTAATGCACCCCTAACCTCTGCAAAAAACTCAAGGAATCCAGGGGTATCAAGTATATTTATCTTGTGATCCTTCCAGAATATGGGAATTAGTGATGTGGAGATACTTATCTGCCTTTTTATCTCCTCTGGCTCAAAATCAGAGACAGTGTTTCCCTTATCAGTGCTTCCCTTTTTATCTATCGCCTTTGAAACAAAAAGCATAGACTCAACAAGACTTGTCTTTCCAGCTCCACTGTGAGATACAAAAGAAACATTTCTAATTTTAGAGGGTTCTAATGTTTTCATTGATTCACCTCTTTTTTCTTAGTTTTTTTTCTTCTTGTTGGAAGAAAGAATTTTATCTCCTTTTTCTCCTCTTTTTTCTCTATAGGAGGAATTGTTTTTACTGAAATACCAAGTCCCTTGAGTTCTCTAATTAGAACCTTAAAGGACTCAGGTATTCCAACCTCTTCTATATCTCTTCCCTTCACTATAGCTTCGTATGCCTTCCTTCTTCCCTCTATATCATCGGATTTCACTGTAAGCATTTCCTGAATCAGATGTGCTGCTCCATAACCCTCAAGAGCCCAGACCTCCATCTCACCGAGTCTCTGGCCTCCAAATTGGGATTTTCCTCCAAGAGGTTGCTGGGTAACAAGGGAGTAGGTCCCAGTAGATCTTGCGTGAACTTTATCAAGGACAAGGTGGTTCAGTTTCATGAAGTATGTGTATCCAACAAGGGCAGGGGCAAGGAATGGTTCACCTGTGTATCCATCGTACAGGATCTCTTTGCTGTTTACATTAAAACCAGCTCTCTTGAGCATCTTTTCTATATCTTTCTCGCTCAAAGAAGAGAAAATTGGAACCTCTGCTCTGAATCCCATTTTGTATGCAACAAGTCCAAGCATGGCTTCAAGAACCTGTCCTATATTCATTCTTGATGGAACAGAGAGTGGAGAGAGAACTATGTCTATTGGTGTTCCATCGCTTCTAAAAGGCATATCCTCTTCAGGTAGTATTGCTGCAACAACTCCTTTATTTCCGTGTCTACCAGCCATCTTGTCTCCAACCATTATCTTTCTCTTCTGTGCCACAAGAACCTTAACAAGTTTATTTATTCCAATGGGAAGTTCATCACCTTTGTCTCTTGAGTAGACTCTTGTCATTATCACAGTTCCAAATTCACCGGGTGGGAGTCTCAGGGAGACATCTATAACATCTCTCCCCTTCTCACCAAACATTGCTCTCCAGATCTTTGATTCAGGAGAGGTATCAACCTCTGTCTTTGGAGCAAGTTTTCCAACGAGTATATCTCCAGCTTTTACCTCTGCGCCTATCCTTATTATTCCATCTTCATCAAGATTTCTTAAATCAACTTCATCAACATTAGGAATATCACGGGTTAATATCTCAGGACCTGCACGGGTATCTCTTACAGTGGTCACATACTCCTTTATATGAATAGATGTATACACATCATCCTTTACCAATCTTTCACTTATAAGAATTGCATCTTGATAGTTGTACCCTCTCCATGGAAGATATGCAACAAGGAGATTTCTTCCAAGAGACAGTATTCCATCCTTTATTGCCTGTCCATCTGCAATGATCTGGCCCTTCTTTACCTTCTCTCCCTTTTTAACTATGGGTCTTGAGTTTATACATGTGTCCTGATTTGACCTTTCAAATTTCTTGAGTTTGTATATCTTTCTCTCTTTGCTACCACGAACAACAATCCTATCAGATGAAACCTCCTCCACTTTACCATCTATCTCAGATATTACAACACTTGGGTCGTGTCTTGAAACAACCTTTTCCATTCCAGTTCCCACAAGTGGAACCTCTGGAAAGAGTAGAGGAACTGCCTGTCTCTGCATATTACATCCCATCAAAGCTCTGTTTGCATCGTCATGCTCAAGGAATGGAATGAGAGATGCTGAAACAGAAAACACCTGAAGTGGTGAAACTTCAATGAAATCAATCTTTTCAAGAGGTATCTCAACGATACTTCCCTGATGTCTACCAAGAGCTATCCCATCATTTAAGAGATTGCCTTTGTCATCTTTAAGAAGTTCACCTTTCTTATTAACAGGTGTGTTTGCCTGTGCTATGTAGTACTTTTCTTCCTCACCAGCTTCAAGATACACAATCTCTTCAGTTATCTTCCCATTCTTCACCCTTCTGTATGGAGTCGTTATGAATCCATACTCATTTATCTTAGAAAATACTGTAAGGGAGTTTATGAGTCCAATATTCTGCCCTTCAGGAGTCTCTATAGGACAGATTCTACCGTAGTGTGATGAGTGAATATCTCTCACTTCAAGTCCTGCAGTCTCTCTGGTCAAACCGCCTGGTCCCATAGAGGAGAGTCTTCTCTTGTGAGTAAGAGAAGAGAGAGGATTTGTCTGCTCCATAAATTGGGAAAGTTGTCCTGTTCCGAAGAAACTCTGGAGAGCTGCCGTTATTGGTTTTGAATTTACAAGATGCTGTGCTGTGTATCTATCCTCTGAATATGTACTGATTCTACCTTTGGCAACTTTAACCATTCTCAACAAACCAAACCTCATATTTACTTCGAGGAGTTCTCCTACTCCTCTCACATGTCTGTTTCCAAGATGATCTATGTTATCAAGTTCTGCCTCTTTATTTTTTATCTTCACAGCATGTTTTATTATCGCCACAAGATCATCAAAGGTTACTATGTTATCCTTGAGATTGAGGCCAAACTTCTGATTTATTTTGTGTCTTCCAACATCTGAAAGGAAGTTCCTCTTTTTATCAAAGAACATGAGATTTATAAGATTCTTGGCTGACTCAAAGGTTATCCTCTCACCAGGTCTCAACTTCCTGTAGATTTCAATTATTGCATCCTTCTGGGTCTTGTTTGGATCCTTTTCAACGGTCTTAATTATGATTGGATCCACCATCTCCTTGTATATTTCAACATAGTGAATACCAAGGGAAGCTATGTAATCAAGTTTTTTCTGAGTAATCTCCTCTCCCTCTTTGTAGATAATCTCTCCTGTCTCTGGATCAAATATATTTTCAGCAAAGGTGGCTGGAATAAATCTATCTGCATCAAGCACACCTACTTTTATTTTTCTCTTCTCTTTAAACATCTCGAGGATTTCATCATCTGTAAGTTCTTTAAAGACTCTTAAAACAGTGGGGAAGTAGAGTTTCCTTGAACCTTTATTTAGCCTTACAACGATTGTTCCACTTGTTTCAATCTCAAAGATAAACCAAGTTCCCCTTTCTGGAATTAACCTTGCTTCAAAGAGGACTCTTCCAGAATGAGCAGATGATGGAGTGGTAAAATATACTCCTGGTGCCCTTATAAGCTGAGAAACAACCACTCTCTCTGCTCCATTAAATATAAAAGAACCATGAGGTGTAATATATGGAATCTCTCCTAAGAAAACCTCCTGCTCTTTTATCTCTCCACTCTTTTTATTTATAATTCTCACCTTTGCCTTGAGATTCCCTGAGTATGTGAGTTTTCTCTCTTTACACTCCTCAACTGAAAGCTCTGGTGGAATAACTTTTGGATCAAAAAATTCAAGTTCCGCCTTTGGGGTCTCAACTGGTGAGATTTCTTCAAGGAGTTTCGGTATTTTCTCGTTTATAAATCTAAAAAAAGATTCCTTCTGGAATTCAAGTAAATCGGGAATCTCAGGCTGAAATAAAAATTTATTGAAGTTTTTAACTTCTTTTATCTCCATATTGTCTCCAGTTTAAAAGGGAAAGAACCCCGATAAATCGGGGTTCTATTTAATCTCCACTGTAGCACCTACAGCGGAGAGTTTATTCTTAATTTCCTCTGCCTCTTCCTGGCTTACTCCCTTCTTTACAGTTTTAGGAACATCTTTGCACAGTTCATTTGCCTCCTTGAGGGAGACACCAAGGATCTCACGGAGAACTTTAATGACCTGAATCTTTGCCTGACCAACACTGGTTAAAACAACGTCAAAGGTGGTTTTTTCTTCCTCCTGTGCTGCCTGCTGACCACCACCACCAGCAACTGGCATTGCCATTGGCATTCCAGATACACCAAATTTCTCCTCAAGAGCTTTTACCAACTCCACAAGATCAGTTACGCTCATCTTTTCAATTGCTTCTAAAATTTCTTCTTTAGTCATTCCTTCCTCCTTTTATGCTTTTTTATCTTTTATCTGATTTAAGACAAAGATCAATTTCATGGCAGGATACTTAAGGGCAAAAACAAGCCTTGCAAGAGGAGCTTTCATTCCCCAGACAAGTTTTCCATAAAGTTCCTGCATAGAAGATAGTGATGAAAGTTCCTTTATATCACTCTTGGTCAATTTAAGTGTTCCAAGGAGTCCACCCTTTATATCAAAGTTTCTCCTGTGCGATTTCTGAAAATCATTTACCACTTTCATAACAGGGAATGGGTCTTCATATCCAAAGACAACTGCTGTAGGACCGGTAAAAATCTCATCATCCACTTCAAATCCTTTTTCCGTAAGTCCCATCTTTAAAAGAGTGTTTCTATAAACTTTGAGTTCTCCTCCATTTTCTTTAATGCTACGCCTTAAGTTAGAGATCTCTGGCACAGTGATTCCACTGAAGGTTGTAAAGAGCATAAGCTTTGCTTTTTCTGCCTTCTCTTGAAGTTCCTTTAGAAGTTCTCTCTTTCTTTCCCTTGTTATCATAACTGCCTCCTAAAATTAAAATATCCTTCCACCGAAGGACAAGAAGAAACCTCTTTTCCCAATTTCTCTTGCCTCGGTGGGCGAAAACATCATTAAGCTTTTAAAAAGCACCCACTTTCTCAGGCAACTTTTTTAATTTCGTTTAAAACCTTTTGAACATCAAGTTTTACTGAGGGACCCATTGTTGGAGAAAGGTAGATGGACTTTATAAACTGGCCCCTCACTGTAGCTGGCTTCGCTTTAAGTAAAGCTTCAAGCAGTGCAACAAGATTCTCTTTGAGTTTCTCTTCAGGGAAACTCACTTTACCTATGGAAACATGAATGTTTCCAAGTTTATCCATCTTAAATTCAATTTTTCCTTTTTTAATCTCCTGAACAACTCTTCCAATGTCCATAGATACTGTTCCAGCTTTGGCATTTGGCATAAGTCCTCTTGGTCCAAGGATCCTTCCTAACTTTGAAACCATGGGCATCATATCTGGAGTGGCTACAACAGCATCAAAGTCAAGCCATCCATTCTGAATCTTCTTTATGGTCTCCTGATCACCAATATAATCTGCACCAGCTTCTTTTGCCTCCTTAGCCTTCTCACCTTTAGCAAAGGCGAGAACTCTCTTTGTCTTACCAACTCCATGTGGAAGAAGAACAGAACCTCTGACATTCTGATCAGATTTCTTGGGATCCACTCCTAACTGAATGTGAACCTCCACACTCTCGTCAAATTTGGCAGATTTAAGTTCTTTTACAAGTTTTATCGCTTCATCAAGGGTATACTTTTTCCCTTTCTCAATCTTCTCTAAAAGCGCCTCGTATCTTTTTCCCATCTTTCTCACCTACCTTTCAACCTCAACACCCATGCTTCTCGCAGTTCCTTCAACTATTCTCATAGCTGCCTCAAGTGACCCAGCATTGAGATCCTTCATCTTCTTCTTTGCAATTTCTTCAACTTGTTTCTTTGATAGTCTTCCAACCTTAACCTTGTTCGGTTCACCTGATCCCTTTTCAATCTTCAATGCCTTCTTTATAAGTGCAGAAACTGGTGGAGTCTTTATTTCAAAAGTGAATGACTTATCTGTATATACAGTTATAACAACTGGAATAAGAATTCCATCCTGGTCCTTTGTCTTTTTGTTAAATTCATTACAGAACTGCATGATGTTTACACCCTTCTGTCCAAGGGCAGGACCTATTGGAGGCGCAGGAGTTGCCTTTCCAGCAGGAATCTGTAATTTTATTATTGCCTCAACTTTTTTAGCCATAATACCTCCTTATTATATCTTCTCTAAGTGTACAAAGTCAATCTCAACAGGTATATCTCTGCCAAAGATTGACAATCTCACTATGGCTTTTTCCTTATCCTCAAATATCTCTTCCACCTTGCCTATCATCTGATCAAAAGGTCCACCTATAACCTTAACAGTATCTCCTACAGAGAAGGTAAGTTGTGCCTTTGCCTCCTCTATTCCAATTCTATCCATTACCTCTCTTACTTCCTCTTCAGTGAGTGGAATGGGTTTTCCTCCACCACCAACAAAACCAAGAACACCTGGAGTGTTTCTAACTATATACCATGACTCATCATCCATTATCATTTCCACAAGTATGTAACCTGGATATACCTTTTCTGGAACAATCTGTCTCTTTCCATCTTTGAGTTTTACCTTCCAGTCCACAGGAACTTCTACTCTGAAAATCTTGTTCTGCATAGAATAGGTCTCTATCCTCTGCTCGAGGTTTTTCTTAACCCTCTCTTCCATACCAGAGTAGGTGTGAACAATATACCACCTTTTCTCTTTCTTTTCTTTCTCCACAACCTTTTCCTTACTCATACTATATTGTAATTACAAGTCTTAAGAGGTATGCAAATATTGAATCAAGAATCCCAATATAAACAGCCCAGAATGCTATAAATATAAGCACTGTAACAAAGGATGCAACAAGCCTCTCCTTTGTAGGCCAACTCGTCCTGTGTATAAACTCTACCTTTACCTCTTTTAAGAAATTTGAAATCCTTTTAAACAAACTTACCTTTTTACTCATAATAAATGGCAGGCCCGGAGGGACTTGAACCCCCAACACCCGGTTTTGGAGACCGGTGCTCTGCCAATTGAGCTACGGGCCTTTACTTCACCTCCCTGTGAAGGGTATGTTTCTTACAGTAAGGACAATACTTCCTAAGCTCCAATCTCTGAGGATCGTTGTTCTTGTTTTTAGTTGTTGTGTAGTTCCTTCTTTTACATTCAGTACATTCAAGAGTAATTATAACTCTCATCTTCCACCTACTCTATAACCTTGGATATTACTCCAGCACCAACAGTTCTTC
>JAGGSY010000103.1 GCA_021158845.1 Caldisericia bacterium | reverse complement strand
AGTATGGAGAAGGATACCTAAGATTTTCATATGCAACAAGCAAGGACAATATAAGGAAAGGGCTTGAAAGAATGAAGGAAGCTTTTGCGAGGTTGAAACAATGATGGATTACTTTTCACTTATATTCTGGATAATAATTCTTCTATCCATCTTTTACCCTGCAATTCATAAGAGGGAGATTGAAGTTCAGAGAATAAAACTCATTGCAAGATTCCAGAACAAGAGGAAGTCAAGGGTTATAACTTTAATTCACAGACAGGAGTCCCTCTCCTTCTTTGGAATTCCCTTTAGAAAGATGATAGATATAGATGACTCTGAAGAGATATTGAGAGCAATAAGAATGACACCTGATGATGTTCCCATTGATCTTATCCTTCACACACCAGGAGGACTTGTCCTTGCAGCAGAGCAGATTGCAAGGTCTCTTGTAAAGAGGAAGGGGAAAGTTACAGTTTTTATTCCCCACTATGCAATGAGTGGTGGAACACTTATTGCACTTGCCGCTGATGAGATTGTTATGGACAAAAATGCAGTTCTTGGACCAATTGACCCACAGATTGGAACATATCCTGCCGTTTCCATTCTTAATGTTGTTAAGAAGAAGGATATAAACAAAGTTAATGATGAAACATTAATCCTTGCAGATGTCTCAGAGAAGGCAATGAGGCAGGTAAAGGAGTTTGTCCTTGAGCTTCTCTCTGATAAAGTTGAGGAGGGAATTTTCACCAAGGAGCAAGCAGAGAGGATAGTGGATGAGCTTGTGTCGGGAAAATGGACTCACGATTATCCATTGAGTTTTGAAAAGGTAAAGGAGATGGGGCTTAAGGTGAGCACAGATATGCCACATGAGGTTTATGCTTTAATGAGTCTTTATCCACAATCTGGCATGGGAAGACCATCTGTTCAATACATTCCTCTTCCAATTACACCAAAACAGAAGGAGAAGAAGTAAGGAGGTTTATAATGAGTGAGAAATTCAAATCAGCGGAGAGACCTGAAACAGGTGAGGGGAAGCAGTATCACATTGATTTAAAACCGGGGGATTTAGCTCCATATGTTTTAACACCGGGAGATCCCGGAAGGGTTGATAGAATTCTAAAGACATGGGATGAGGGAAAAATTCTTGCCTTTCATAGAGAGTATAAATCTGCCACAGGAAAATACAGGGGTGTTCCCATATCTGCATTATCCACTGGAATTGGAGGACCATCCCTTGCCATAGCAATAGAGGAAGCTGCAAGGATTGGTGCCCATACCTTTATAAGGGTTGGAACAACAGGTGCGATTCAGGAGGGAATTGAACTTGGAGATATAATAATTGATCAAGCTGCGGTAAGACTTGAGGGAACAACACATCAGTATGTTAGAGGGGAGTATCCAGCCTTTGCCTCATACGAAGTAACCCTCGCTCTAATTCAGGCAGCAGAGGAACTTGGATTTAGATACCACATAGGAATTACAGCATCCACAGATTCATTCTATGTTGGACAGGGGAGACCGGGAATGAATGGATACATTCCATCCTTTGCCAAAGATATATATCAAGATATGAAGGCGGCAAATGTCACGAACTTTGAGATGGAGGCATCAACACTCTTTGTCTTGTCTTCCATATACAAGTTGAGGGCAGGTGCAGTATGTGTGGTTATAGCAAACAGAGTTACAAATGAGTTTGCCTATGTTGGAGAGGAGAGGGCAATAGAGGTTGCAAACCTTGCAGTTAAGATACTAACCAATTGGGATGAGATAAAGAGGAAAAAAGGAAAGAAACTCTTTTATCCATCACTTTTAAAATAAATCTCTGAAGAGGAAGTCTCTCTTTCAAGTTTGTTCATAAAGGAAAGGTAATCTTCCTTTGTGAGGAGAGGTTTATAATTTTCTATTATCTTTCTTGCCAATGCTTTATCGTAGAGAAGGTCAATTATTGTCATTGCTATAACCTTTGCAGGGATAATACATGCCATCTCCTCATCAACCATTTTAAAATCCTCTCCATGAAATTTCCCTGAAAATCCAGAGAAGGATGGGTGTATGACAGGAATGATATGGGAGATATCTCCCATATCAGTGGATGCACCACTAAAATCTCTCTCAACAACTTTAATCCCAATCTCTTCTGCATTCTTTTTGAAAATTTCTGAGAGTTCTTTATTCTGGATGAGTGGAAGATAACCTGGAATGGTTTTTATATTCACATCTCCACCAAGAGCATATGAAGAACCAAGAATTGCCCTATCAACAAGTTTATCAACAGATAGAATTGCATCAGTGCTTGCACCCCTTACATACATCTCCATACGAACATCGTCAGGAATAATATTGACACTATCTCCTCCCTTTGTGCTTATATAGTGAACCCTTATGTGGTCTTTATCCCTAAATCTTTCCCTTATCATGTTTACTGCATCTATTGAAAGGGTCATCATATGAAGTGCATTTATCCCCTTCTCTGGTTCTGCGCCTGCATGAGCTGGTCTCCCTTTGAATCTTATCATCTTTGATACAAATCCATTGGTTCCATAACCTACGATGAAGTATCTTCCTCTGTAGGAGGAATCACCATGTGCCATTATACCAATATGAACATCATCTATAACTCCCTCTCTTATCATCTCCTGCTTCCCACCAAAAAATCTTATCTTCCCATCTCTTTTCAATTCTTCTCTAAAGGAAAGATCTATAAATTCTTCAGCAGGAGTTCCAAAGAGAAATATGTTTCCAGAAAGATACTTTCTGATTCTATTTATACCAAGAGCAACTCCTATAAGATAGCCAATCTGTGCAAAATGTCCACATGCGTGAACAAGACCATTTTTGCTATCTGGATGCGAAGGATTGAAAAGGGCATCCATCTCTGAAAAGACCCCTATGTTTATATCTCCCCCACCTTTTAAAATCCCTTTTATCCCTGTTATGGAAAATTCCTCATAGGGTATGTTTTCCTTTACAAAGAAACTCTTTATCTTCTCTCTTGTCCTAAACTCCTTGAAACCCTCTTCAGGTTCATTGTATATGCTTCTACAAATGGAAATTATCTCCTCTTTTCTTTTCTCAATCTCATCAAGGACTATCTTTTTAAGTTCACTCTTTTCCATACAAGAATTTTATCAGATTTATTCCCTGATATAATTTAATTATGGTGCTTCTTAAAGTAGAGAACCTCAAAAAATCCTTTGGAAAAAAGGAAGTCTTAAGGGGAGTAAATTTTGAAATTGAGGAGGGGGAGGTGTATGGACTTCTTGGACCAAACGGTGCTGGAAAAAGCACAACCTTAAAGATAATAACAGGAATAATTCCTTCTGATTCTGGAAAAATCATTGTGGATGGAGAGGAAATAGGAGAGAATGATATAGATTATAAGCGAAAGATTGGCTTCCTTCCAGAACAGCCATACATCTATCCTTATCTTACAGGGATGGAGTTTCTAATATTTGTGAAAAGAGTCTTTGGTAGAGGAGACATTGAAAAATGGGTCTTTTACTTTGAGATGGAAGATTATATGGATACTCTTATAAAGGATTATTCACATGGATTGAAGCAGAGATTAATACTTGTCTCAATTTTCATGCGTTCTCCAAAAATTTACCTCTTTGATGAACCCACTGTTGGATTGGATCCTTTAACCATAAAGAAACTGAGGGAAGCTATAAGAGGGGAAACGAAAATGGGAAAGTGTTTCCTGCTTTCAACGCATCTACTCTCCAATGTGGAGGAGGTGGCAGATAGAGTGGGAATAATAAATAAGGGAAGGATTGTTATGGAGGAGAGTGTTTCATTTATAAGGGATAGGATGAAGAAAAAACTTGAAGATATATACTTTGAGGTTACAAGGAATGGACCCTCTGATATTCCTTTACACAAAGATAAAGAGGAATGAGTTCCTTCTAAAGACAAGGGAGAGAATAATCCTCTTTTTAATATATATCCTATTTTTTATAGGACTATTCTATGGCTCAAGGTATCTGTTTGATAAAGTTATGTCTATTCCTGTCTTTGGTGAGATACTGCTCTCAAGAATTATAAACCTGACCTTCCTCATGTTTATGGTATTGATACTCTTCTCCTCCCTCTTTCTATCTGTTGAGTATTTCTACTCATCTAAGGATATGGAACTTTTATTCTCATATCCAATAAAACCATTCTCCATATACTCAAAAATCATATTTGAGATTACCATCTCCTCATCACAGACAACAATTCTATTTCTCCTTCCAATAATCCTCTCCCTTGCATCTTACTTTCACTACCCAATCTACATCTTCATATCTCCATTCTTCCTTTTTCTCTTCTTCCTCCTTGTCTCCACCATCTCTACAACAATTTCTCACATAATACTTAAGATAACTCCAAGAGAAAAGGTGAGAAACTTCCTTATAGTTTTATTTATAACCATCTTCTCCCTTCTCTATCTTACCCTTGTGTTTATTAAACCGATAACTCTCTACAGACTAAACCTTAAAGATATACTTTTAAACTATCTTCTTAAATTGAATATGAAGGAAATCTCAATTCTTCCATCAACCTGGATCTCCAATCTTCTCATCTACTCTCTTTTAAGGAAACCAAGGGAGATTTCCATTGAAGCCACAAAACTTTTATTCTCCTCTCTGATCTTTTATCTTTTATCATTGAAGACTACGGATAAACTCCTTAAGAGAAACCTCTACAAAGGTGGTGGAATGAGGAGAGGGAGGAGTGTGAGAGATTTATTCATTTCAAGGTTATTTAAAGGTGTTAAAGGAGAAATAATGAAAAAGGACATACTTCTTCTCATTAGAACTCCATCTGAATGGTCAGAGGTAATTTTAATTTTAGCTTTGGTTATTGTTTACATAGCAAATTTTTCAAAACTCTCCCTCCTTCCCTACTTTAAACCCATCTTCTCTCAGTTCAACTTTCTTTTAATCTCCTTCATACTCTCCTCCCTCTCCCTCCGTTTTCCCTACACACAGATAAGTAAGGAAGGGAGAGGTTTTGTTCTCTTAAAATCCTTTCCAATAAATCTAAAGGAGTTCATGCTATCAAAGGTTTATCTCTACTCAATATTTTTAATTCCATTGAGCGGGCTACTGAACTTCTTTGTAAATCACATTGGAGGCATAGAGATAATTAAAACAATGGGATTTACCTCCCTCTCCCTTCTAAATACTCTGGAACTTATCTTTATATCTGTTGGATTTGGCTCAATCTATATAAAACCAGATGCCACCTCTTATGGAGAGATACTTTCAAGTGCCGGAAGTATAGTCTGTATGGTTCTATCAATGGTAATATCAGGAATAAATGTTCTTGGAATCTCTCTCATTTCCAAAAATCCATTATCCCTCCTCATCCTCTTAATTCCCATATTTGTTGCCTATTTTATATTTAATCTGGGTTT